>NZ_LAJY01000442.1 GCF_000963705.1 Elstera litoralis
GATATAAGCGATGGCTACTCCCGATCTCAGCGATGTGAAGCGCCGCATGGATAGTGCGGTCGACACCCTTAAGAAAGAACTCAATGGTTTGCGCACCGGGCGTGCCTCGGCCAATCTTCTCGATCCGATCATGGTCGAATCCTACGGCTCAATGATGCCGTTGAGCCAGGTCGGCACCGTCAGCGTTCCCGAACCGCGCATGCTGACCGTGACGGTGTGGGACAAGGGTACGGTGAAAGCCGTTGAAAAGGCGATCCGCGAAGCGGGCCTGGGGCTCAATCCTTCGACCGATGGCACCTTGGTGCGCGTCCCGCTGCCGGAACTCAATCAGGAGCGCCGGCAGGAACTGGTGAAGGTCGCCGGGAAATATGCCGAAAGCGCCCGCGTTGCTGTCCGCAATGTGCGCCGCGACGGGATGGATATGCTGAAGAAGGCCGAAAAGGCGAAGGAAATTAGCGAAGACGAGCAAAAGAAGCTCGCCGACGATATCCAGGGCTTCACCGACGCCCATATCAAACAGATCGATCAGACGCTTGCGACCAAAGAAAAAGAAATTATGCAGGTTTGAGCGCGTCCAGGTTTCGCATCATGACGGGAATCCCGTCCGATTTGGCCCCTCCGGCCCATCAGGCTGTGCTTGCGGCGGGTCTCGATCCGGCGGCCCTGCCGCGCCATCTCGCCATTATCATGGACGGCAATGGCCGCTGGGCGCGGGCGCGCGGGCTGCCGCGCATCGCAGGGCACCGCAAAGGGGCCGATGCGGTGCGCGAGCTTGTGACCCATTGCGCCGAGTTCGGGATTCCCTATCTCACCCTCTATAGTTTTTCGTCGGAAAACTGGAAGCGGCCCTTGGCGGAAGTCGAGGGGCTGATGGGCCTGCTGCGGCGCTATCTTCAGTCGGAAATCGATACGCTGCATCGGCAGAATATCCGCTTTCGGGTGATCGGCACACGGGAGCGGCTGTCCGACGATATTCAGAAGCTGATTGCGGCGTCGGAAGAGAAGACGGCGCAGAACAGCGGCCTTACGCTGGTGCTGGCGCTCAGTTACGGCGCGCGGGAAGAGTTGGTTCAGGCGGCGCAGCGGCTGGCCTGCGCCGTGCGAGCGGGCAGCCTAGCCCCCGAAGCGATCACCGAAGCGATGATCTCCCAGCATCTCACCACCGCCGATATGCCCGATCCCGACGTCGTGTTGCGCACCAGCGGCGAGCAGCGCTTGAGCAACTTCATGCTCTGGCAGGCGGCCTATGCCGAGTTTATTTTCGTCGATACCCTCTGGCCGGATTTCGATAAGACGGCACTGATTACGGCCTTGCGCGCCTATGGGCGGCGGGATCGGCGGTTCGGGGGCGTAGATGGTTAGCCCGGCGGGTGCCACGCCCAAAATCCGTTTCCGGCTGCGGCGTCCGACGAAAGCGCTGATGCTGCGTCTGGTCTCGGCGGCCTTTCTGCTACCGCCGACGATTCTTGCCATTTGGATCGGCACCCCCTGGTTCGATCTGCTCTTGGCGGGGGCGGCGGGGGCAATGGGCTGGGAATGGGCACGGATGACCCTGGGGCCGCAGGCGCGCCCGCTCGGTTCTTGGGCGCTGGCGGGTGGCTGCGCCAACCCTAGTGGCGGCGGTCGCGCTCGATACGGATTTTCTGACGCTGGCGATTCTGCTGGGGTCGGGAATTCTCATCGCGCCGCTGGTGGCGGGCTTCAGCCGGGGCAAGATGCCCGCGCTTTACACAATCGGCTTTCCCGTAATTTCAATCAGTTGCACCTGCTGGGTTTGGCTGCGCGTGATGCCGGACGGTCGCGAGATGGTGCTGTGGCTAATGGGGGTGGTTTGGGCGACCGATACGGGGGCCTATTTCGTTGGGCGAATGATCGGCGGACCGCGCCTCGCGCCGACGATTTCCCCGAATAAAACCTGGGCTGGCCTGATCGGTGGCATGGCGGCGGCGGCGGGGATTGCGGCGCTGATCGGCAGCGCCGTTGGCGGCTCCGGGGCGGTGCTGGCGCTGTGGGGGGGGCTCGCGGTCGTGGCCCAAACCGGCGATCTGGCCGAATCGGCCCTGAAGCGCCACGCGGGCGTTAAGGATTCCGGGCGGATGATCCCCGGTCACGGCGGCATTCTCGACCGGGTCGACGGGTTGATGCCGGTCGCCCTGGTGCTGGTGCTGCTCGTTGCGTTTTTTGGATGGAGTCTCACGCCATGAGCGGGGCCAAGCGACGCGTTACCATCCTCGGGTCCACGGGCTCGGTCGGGCAAAGCACCCTCGACGTGATCCGCTATCACGGGGACCGTTTCGCGCTGGAAGCCCTGGTGGCGGGCAAGAATGTCGACGCCCTTATTCGCGATGCGCGGGCGTTTCAACCGCGCCTCGCCGTGATTGCCGACGATGCGGGCTATGCCGCTTTGCGCGATGGGCTGGCGGGCACGGGGATCGAGGTTGCGGCGGGCGATGCTGCGGTTGTGGCGGCGGCTGAACGGCCCGTCGATATTCTGATGGCGGCGATTGTCGGCGCGGCGGGGCTCGCGTCGACGCTGGCGGCGCTGGAGCGCGGCACGAGTGTGGCTTTCGCCAATAAGGAAGTGCTGGTTTCGGCGGGCGATCTCGTTATGCAAACCGTCGCCCGAACCGGCGCACGGCTATTGCCGGTCGATAGCGAGCATAACGCCATTTTTCAGGTGTTCGAGACCGAGGGACGCGCGGCGATCGAGAAGATTTTGCTGACGGCCTCCGGCGGCCCGTTCCGCACCTGGACGGCGGCGGCGATGGCGGCGGCAACCCCGGCGCAGGCGGTAGCCCATCCCAATTGGTCGATGGGCGCGAAAATCTCGGTCGATAGCGCGACGATGATGAATAAGGGGCTGGAACTGATCGAGGCCCATTACCTCTTCGCCATGCCCGAGCCACAAATCGAGGTTCTCATTCACCCGCAGTCGGTGGTCCATAGCGCGGTCGTCTATTGCGACGGCTCGGTGCTGGCGCAATTGGGCTCACCCGATATGCGCACGCCGATTGCTTATGCCCTGGGCTGGCCGGAACGATTGGCCGTGCCGGTCGCAAAACTCGATCTGGTGGCGCTCGGGGGGCTTACCTTCGAAGCGCCGGACGAAACGCGCTTTCCGGCGTTGCGCTTAGCGCGGCAGGCCTTGCGGGCGGGGGCGGGAGCCCCAACTTTGTTGAATGCGGCGAACGAGGTGGCCGTCGCCGCCTTTCTGGCGAACCGTTTGCCCTTCGCGGCCATCGCCGAATTGGTGGCGCGCGTGCTAGAAACCGTGCCGGGGCAGGTGCCGGATAGTCTCGATGCGGTGCTGGCGCTGGACGCGGCGGCACGGCGCGCGGCGGAAGGCCTCATTCGCCAAATGGCAGCCTGAGCAGGATATAAGATGCAGATTCTCGCCGACTATCTTCTTCCCTTTGTGGTCATTCTGACCGTGCTCGTGTTCGTGCATGAATATGGTCACTATTGGGTCGCCAAACGCGCCGGGGTGAAGGTGGAGGTTTTCTCCATCGGCTTCGGGCCGGAACTGTTTGGCTGGACGGCAAAAGACGGCGTGCGCTGGAAATTCTGCGCACTGCCACTCGGCGGCTACGTTAAAATGTCGGGCGATATGAACCCGGCGAGCGTTGGCATCGACGACCGCCCGATGACGGAGGCGGAACGCCAGGGCGCGTTTCAGTATAAATCCCTACCCTGGCGGGCGGCGATTGTTGCGGGCGGGCCATTCGCGAATTTCGCCTTTGCCATCATTCTGCTTACTGGCCTGTTCGTTTTCGTCGGGCAGCCTGTGACCTCCCCCGTGATTGGCACGGTAGTGGAGGGCGCTCCGGCGGCAGCGGCGGGGCTTGCCGTGGGTGATAAAGTCGTGTCGGTTGATGGGCAAAGCGTCGAGCGGTTCGAGGATATTCAGCGCGTCGTGCAGGCGCGCCCTGGCCAAACGCTGCCGATTGCTGTGGAGCGGGGCGGTAGTACGCTGACGCTGCCGGTGAAAACCGGGGTGCGGACCATCGAAGACCGCTTCGGCGGCACTCAGCAACTCGGGTATCTCGGCATCGGGGCCGGGGCGGGCCAGATGGTTCAGCACGATCCGTTCACGGCGGCGGGCCAAGCGGTCAAGGAAACTTGGACGATTACCACGGGCACGCTGCACGCTTTGGGGCAGATGATCCGGGGCGAGCGCGATACCAAGGAAATCGGTGGCGTGCTGCGCATTGCGCAAATGTCCGGCGAAGTGGCGCGCACGAGTGCCGTCAGTGTCGTCTGGTTTCTGGCGCTGCTCTCGATTAATCTCGGTCTTATCAATCTGATGCCGGTGCCGGTGTTGGATGGCGGCCATCTGCTGTATTATGCAGCGGAAGCCGTGTTTCGGCGGCCCTTGGGCAAACGGGTGCAGGAGGTTGGCGCGGCCATCGGCCTAACCGCCATTCTGTGTTTGATGGTTTTTGCCACCTGGAATGATCTTGTGCAGTTGCGAGTCTTTGCGTGGGTGGCTTCCTTGGTGTAGGACTTCCTGGGTCTAGGATTTGGGGCGAGGACGGAGTAGAGATGCGATGACGGCTCGACGCCCCACGGATGGGCGCTTCCAGAACGGGAGCGCTGAAATTACTCGCGCGCAACGGCAGATGATGACACGGACTAGAAATCGAACCGCCCTGCTTCTGGCCGGGGTAGCCTGGACTGCCAGCGTGATTGCGCCGCAGATGGTTTTCGCTCAGGGCCAAGGCCCGGCTGCGCCCGCAGCGCGCCCAGCCCCTCAGGCCGCGACCAGCGCGCCGCAGGTGGTGATCCAGACCATTCGTGTCGAAGGCACCCAGCGCATCGAACCCGATACCGTGCGCAATTATCTCAATATCCGCTTAGGCGAGCCGGTCACGGCGGATATTGTCGATAAGTCGCTGAAAACCCTGTTCGCCACCGGCCTGTTCGCCGACGTGAGCGTGGGGATTGATCGCGGCGATATTCTGGTCGTCCGCGTGGTGGAAAACCCGATCGTCAACCGTATCGCCTTCGAAGGGCTGGATAAGCTCGAAGAAAAAGACCTGCTGGCCGAAATGCAGTTGCGTCCGCGCGTTGTTTATACGCGCAGCAAGCTTCAGGCCGATGTGCAGCGCCTGCTGGATATTTATAAGCGCAACAGCCGTTTTGCCGCCGCGATTGAGCCGAAGATCATTCAGCTCGATCAGAACCGTGTCGATATTGTCTTCGAA
>NZ_LAJY01000443.1 GCF_000963705.1 Elstera litoralis
GATGTTGGCCTATCTGCATTTGCAGCAGGAGATCCGCAAGGCCGAAATTACCCGCGATCTTGTTCATGCGGAGCGGGAAATACTCGAAAAACGGGTGTCTTTGATGCGGCCGGATCGATTGGACCCCGACCTTTTGGAAGAACGCGCGCGAGTCCTATTGAATTTTGGCCGGAAGGACGAAGTGCAGATCATGCTGCAACGCCCGCAGGCCTTGCCCCCTGAAATTGCAGTGAATTAGCCTTTTGCCTTTCGCATCTGCGAAAGAAACTGTTAACTTAATTCAAGATGACAATCGATTTCTTGTGAAATTACAAGACCTTGTCATGCTTGCATGGGCGTAAACTTCCGGGTTAGACAGGGGGGGAATAGGGCGGTTGAAGCCCTCTCGATTTTGCGTCCCCCGACCCGGTAGGAGGTCCATGCTATGACGACCGCCAAGCGCGCACCAAAGACAGCGGGAGGGGCGAGCGTCGCTGCCCCCGCGCCTTCGGCTGACATTCTATTAAAATATTATCGCGACATGCTGCTGATCCGCCGCTTTGAAGAAAAAGCCGGTCAGCTTTACGGCATGGGCCTAATCGGCGGTTTCTGCCATCTCTATATCGGCCAGGAAGCCGTTGTGGTGGGGATGCAGGCAACGCTGACGCCGCAAGACGCGGTCATCACCTCCTACCGCGACCACGGCCATATGCTCGCTTGCGGCATGGACCCGCGCGGCGTGATGGCGGAGTTGACGGGGCGCATCGGCGGCTATTCCAAGGGGAAGGGCGGCTCGATGCACATGTTCTCCAAGGAAAAGAATTTTTACGGCGGTCATGGTATCGTCGCGGCCCAGGTGCCGCTGGGGACGGGGATTGCCTTTTCCTTCCACTATCGCGGCATGGCGAATGTTTGCGCCACCTACATGGGCGACGGGGCTGTTAACCAAGGCCAAGTCTACGAAAGTTTCAATATGGCGGCGCTGTGGAAGCTGCCCGTCATCTATGTCATTGAAAATAACAAATATGCGATGGGCACCTCGGTGCAGCGGTCGGCGGCGGGCCAGGAATTATTCCGGCGCGGCGCAGCCTACGGTATCCCTGGCGAGCCGGTAGACGGCATGAGCGTGATCGCGGTGCAGGAAGCGGCTGAACGCGCCGTCGCCCACTGCAAGGCGGGCAACGGCCCCTATATTCTGGAAATGAATACCTACCGCTATCGCGGTCACTCCATGTCCGACCCGGCCAAATACCGGACGAAGGAAGAAGTGAGCAAAATGCGCGAACAGCATGATCCGATCGATCATCTGCGCGCGCTCATTCTGGAGGGCGGCCACGCCGACGAGGCAGCGCTGAAGGACATCGACCGCGAGATCAAGGACATCGTCACCGATGCCGCCGAATTCTCCCAGTCGAGCCCGGAACCCGACCCGTCCGAACTCTACACCGACGTTCTGATTGAGGCCTAAATCATGGCAATTGATATTTTGATGCCGGCGTTGTCGCCGACCATGACCGAGGGCAAGCTATCGCGCTGGCTCAAGAAAGAAGGCGATAAGGTTAAGGCGGGCGATGTGCTGGCCGAAATCGAAACCGATAAGGCGACGATGGAAGTCGAAGCGGTGGATGAAGGCATTCTTGCCAAAATCACCGTGGCTGAAGGCACCGAGAATGTGGCCGTCAACGCCGTCATCGCCGTGCTGACCGAAGAGGGCGAGAGCCTGTCGGACGCCCCGAAGGCGGCTCCGGCCCCCACTGCGGCGGCGGCTCCGGTTGCCGCCCCGGCGATTGTCGCTTCTGTCGCCGCGCCGGTTGCCGCCGTCGCGGCAGAGCCCGATTGGACTGGCCCGACCAAAACGCAGACCGTCCGCGAAGCCTTGCGCGACGCGATGGCCGAAGAAATGCGCTCGGACGAAGCCGTTTACCTGATGGGCGAAGAAGTCGCCGAATATCAGGGTGCCTATAAGGTCAGCCAGAATCTCTTGCAGGAATTCGGCCCCCGCCGCGTGATTGACACCCCGATCACCGAACACGGGTTCGCCGGGCTTGCGGTGGGCGCGGGCTTTATGGGCCTGAAGCCGATTGTCGAGTTCATGACCTTCAACTTCGCCATGCAGGCGATTGACCAGATCATCAACTCGGCGGCGAAAACGCTTTATATGTCGGGCGGGCAGATGGGCTGCTCCATCGTGTTTCGCGGTCCGAACGGGGCCGCTTCCCGCGTCGGCGCGCAGCATAGCCAATGCTATGCCTCCTGGTACGCCCATTGCCCTGGCCTCAAAGTGGTGGCGCCCTATAGCGCCGCCGATGCCAAGGGCTTGCTGAAGGCGGCGATCCGCGATCCGAACCCGGTCATTTTCCTCGAAAATGAAATCCTCTACGGCTCGTCCTTCGAAGTGCCGGATACGAACGATTGGATCGTTCCCATCGGCAAGGCCAAGGTGGTGCGTCCGGGGAAGGACGTAACGATCACGGCTTTCTCGATCACCGTGCGCCACGCACTCGCCGCCGCCGAAGCTTTGGCGGCCCAAGGTATCGATGCCGAAGTGATCGATCTGCGCTCAATCCGCCCGCTCGATATGGACACGATCCTCGCCTCGGTCGCGAAAACCAATAGGGCGGTTTCGGTGGAAGAAGGCTGGCCCTTCGCCGGGATCGGGTCGGAAATCGGCATGCAGATCATGGAAAAGGGCTTCGACCTGCTCGATGCCCCCGTGCTGCGCGTTCACGGCAAGGATATTCCGCTGCCGTATGCCGCTAATCTTGAAAAGCTCGCTCTGCCGACCGTGGACGATATCGTCCAGGCCGCGCGGGCGGTCTGCTATCGCTGACGGGGGCGCGCCATGCCAATTCAAATTCTGATGCCCGCCCTGTCGCCGACCATGACCGAGGGCAATCTTGCCCGCTGGCTCAAGAAGGAAGGCGATAGCGTTAAAGCCGGGGACGTGCTGGCCGAAATCGAAACCGATAAGGCGACGATGGAAGTCGAAGCCGTCGACGAAGGCACGCTCGGCAAGATCTTGGTCGCCGAAGGCACCCAGGGCGTGAAGGTCAACGAGCCCATCGCCCTGCTGCTGGAAGAGGGCGAGTCCGCCTCGGCGCTTACGGCCCCGAAAGCCGCTCCTGCGGCGGCTCCGGTTGCAGCTCCTGCCGCTGCGGCTCCGGCTCCGGTTGCAACGGCTCCG
>NZ_LAJY01000444.1 GCF_000963705.1 Elstera litoralis
TGAAGCAGAAGCTGGTTGCCGTTTTCGGCAATTTCTAAGCTTTAGGGGCTTCGGCCCCGCTAAGCTTTGGGGGCTTTGGCCCCGTGCGGCATGATATGGGCTGACGAGTGAGGAGGAAGCCGATGAAGGGTCTAACGGCGACGCCAGAGTTGCGTCAGCATTTGGATGCCCTGCGGCAGCAGTCGCACCATCAGCCTATCGCGCCCGACGAGGTGACGCGGATCGTTGAACAGGTTTTAGCGACGATGGGCGGCGAAATCACCTCCACCGACGTGAAACTGTATCGGGAATTGGAAGGGCTGGCGCGCTTCATTCAGCATGCCCGGTCTGAAATCGCCCAGGTCCGTCCGGATGCGATCAGCTCGCACGATATCCCTTCGGCAACCGACGAGCTTGATGCCGTTGTTGGCGCGACCGAAGAGGCGACGGGCGTTATTCTGGACGCCGCCGAGCAACTGGAAAACCTCGCCGGAACCTTACCGCCCGAACAGGCGGCGATTGTTTCCGATGTGGTTACGCGGGTGTACGAAGCGTGTAATTTTCAAGATGTCACGGGCCAGCGCATCACAAAAGTGGTACGAACCCTAAAGCAGATTGAAGAGCGGGTATCGGCAATGCTCGCAGCTTTCGGCGATGAACTCGCCCGAATGCAAACCGATCCTTCTGCGCCGAAGTATAACCCCGCCGCCGGGCCGTCGATTGCCCCCGACCAGGTGGACTTGTTGCATGGTCCCTCCTTGCCCGACGAAGCAAAACGACAGGCTGAGATCGATGCAATTCTGGCGAGCTTCGGATAAGCCCTTGAGCATGCACTCCTCGCCGACACGTCGCGGCCATCGCACGCTTCTTCTCTCGTCCGTCGCCGTTGCGGTTCTGCTGCTCGGCCCGGTCGGCTCGACAAGTGCTTGGGCCGCCACCGCGCGGTCGGCCCTGCACGATGGTTATTCTCGGTTGGTGTTCGATTTCGGTTCTGCGCCGAAGTTCACCGCGAGCGTCGACGGCAATCAGCTTACCGTTCGCTTCGAAGCGCCCTTCGATGGGGCGATGTCGCCCGCCGTCATGCGCGGCGTCAATGGCTACCTCAGCAATCCACAAATTTCGGCCGATCAGCGCAACGTTAGCTTTACGCTGCTGAAAGCCGTGACGCTGAAAACCTCGACGACCGAGCGCGCCGCCGTCATCGATATGATCGAACAGAAGGGGCAACCGGCCCCAACGGCTTCGGCGGCGA
>NZ_LAJY01000445.1 GCF_000963705.1 Elstera litoralis
GGAACCGGAAACGGCGCGCCCAGCATGCGCGCACAGGCCGCCGTAACCGCCGCCGCGCTGGTCATGCCGGCGTTTTGCTGCCGATTGACGGCGTTGTACATCGCCATGCCCAAGGTCTCGACCATCACCGCATCGAGCATGGCGAAGGCCTGCGACGGGCTCTGGCCGGTCAGCAACGTGGCCGCGCCCGTGACCGAGTCCACGATCCGTGTATTCGTTGTGCCCACCAAATCAACCATTGCCGCCTTCTCCTATGCTTTAGGTGGGGCCGTCCGGGCAGGAGCGGTCAGAATAAGGACTAACACCTGGGCCAGGGCTGCCGTGCTCAAGGTTTGGCCGCGCTGCTGCGCCGCCACCGCATTGGCCATCGCCAGCCCAAGACTGTCGGCCATCGCCATATAGGTCATGGCCATCGCAACCGACGGCGCGGTGCCGACTTCCAGCTCTACGGAACCTTCGGAAGCCTCAATCCCGGCCATGCCCTATGCCTCTACGACGAGCCGACGAAAAAAGGGGATCAGGAGAGACCCGATCCCCCCGACTGGGCTTAGACCAGACCCAGGATTTCGCTGGTCGCGACGCCCGTGGTGGCCGTATCCAGCACCAGCAGCGTCGAAACCGCTTGAGTGGTGGACGCCTGCATCGTCACATAGCTCTGCTGGGCATTATTCGTGGCGTTATGGGCCGCGTTCGACAGCGCTTGGCTGGTCGCAACGAACAGATTGCCCATCGCAACCGCCGGAGCGTCGCCGAGCACCTTGGTGTTGACCTGGGTGATCGAATCGGTGATCTGGCTGTTGATCGACGTCGGAAAAGCCATCGTTTTCACTCCTTAAATGGATTGGGTAAGACGTTGGGTTACGTCTGCTTTATCCCCGTTACCCGAGGATCTTTTTTAGTCGCCATCCCCGTTGCCGCCGTATCGAGGGAGTAGAGCAAAGCCACCCCCGCCGTCGTGGCCGCCTGGGCGGTAACATACATTTGCTGCTGCGCCATCGTCGCATTATGGGCGGCATTGGCGAGCGCTTGAGCCGTCGCCTGGTAGAGATTCCCCATAGCGATTGCCGGCGAAATGGCAACAACCTGCGTATTGGCCTGGGTAACGGAGTCGGTAATCTGGTTATTGACAGCGGTCGGGAAGGCCATGAGGAACCATTCCTTTTATCGTTAAAAAAACCTGGCCTCAGGATCGGATGCGCCCGCCCCTAGCCGTGGGCTCGCTCTCTTAGGCGGAGAGGATCTTGGCGGTCGCAGCGGCATCGCTGGCCGTATCGAGCCCGTACAGCGTGGTGATCCCCATCGTGGTGGCCGCTTGCGCCGTAACGAAGCTCTGCTGCTGGGCGTTGGTCGCATTATGCGCGGCATTCGCCAGCGCTTGCGCGGTTGCCTGAAACAGATTGCCCAACGCCAAAGCGGGCGAGATCCCTACCACCTGCGTATTTGCCTGCGTCACAGAATCGGTAATCTGATCGTTGACGGAAGTCGGAAATGCCATCGAGATGATCCTTTATAACGAAGGCGGTAAGATCGCAGGGACCTTTCCTCGCCCGACCGATGACACTTGTTACGCCGACAGAATCTTCGTCGTCGCAACGCCCGTCGACGCGGTATCCAACGAATAGAGCGTGGCAACGCCCATCGTCGTCGCGGCTTGCGTCGTCACATAGCTTTGCTGCTGGGCGTTCGTCGCATTATGGGCGGCATTGGCCAGCGCCTGCGCGGTCGCCTGATACAGATTGCCCATCGCAATGGCCGGGGCGTCGCCCAGCACTTTGGTATTGGCTTGCGTAACGGAATCAGTGATCTGACTGTTAACAGAAGTCGGGAATGCCATTCTTATAATCCTTTCGGGGAGAGTGCCGAGGCTGCGGCGCTAAAAGAGCCGTGCCGTGACCCTTTAAAGCTCAACGGGAGAACTAGGCTTAACCGCCAAGCCCTTTAACGCCGGTGCTCAGAATATCCTTGGTGGCAACGCCGGTGGTGGCCGTATCCAGCGAATAGAGAGTGGCAACGCCCATCGTCGTCGCGGCTTGGGCCGTCACATAGCTCTGCTGCTGGGCGTTCGTCGCATTATGAGCGGCATTGGCCAGCGCCTGCGCGGTCGCCTGATACAGATTGCCCATCGCAATGGCCGGGGCGTCGCCCAGCACTTTGGTATTGGCTTGCGTAACGGAATCAGTGATCTGATCGTTAACAGAAGTCGGGAATGCCATTGTCGTTCCTCACGGGCTAAGATCGCCGAACGGCGAACAGAAAGTGGCGCAACCATCCCGGCTGGACCCCGGCGGTCCCCACGCTGGTTACGGTTGCACCCTACGCCATTGCCACACGCCGCGATTGGCGGCATCCCTCAAAAACTCCGGCAATCGCCCGATTAAAATCGGTTAAAAGAGCGATTTTCCCGTTTTCCGATCAGCGATTTCCCCGTATGTCGCGCGCGCCATCGCCTTTAACGCGAGGATAGTTCAATAAACACCCTTAAAACCAGAAAAATACTTCCGTATTTTCTCGTCAGAATCGCTTATTGGGGCGATGCGCCGATTGAAACTCAGAATCAGTCGGATCGGCGGCAAAACACGCACGGAGAGAGATGACAAACCGCCCGATTTAGCTCATTTTTTTCTGATGAGTGTGTTGCCCCCTTTCCGTCGCCCCCCCAACGCCGCCCCCGTGCCGGGCGCGGGTACGGAAAGCATTTTGTCGGTTCGGCAACCGAGGGTGCAAACGGCGGCGCTCGTCGTCTCGTCGCCCCATAGCGGCACCCATTATCCCAATGATTTCGTACGCGACTCGCTGCTAGACCCGCTCAGCCTGCGCCGCTCGGAAGATAGTTTTGTCGACGATCTCGTTTCGGCGGCCCCGGATTTTGGCGCACCGCTGCTGAAAGCCCTTTTCCCGCGCGTTTATATCGACGTAAACCGGGAGCCCTATGAGCTTGACCCGAAAATGTTCGGCGAGCCCCTGCCCGATTTCGTCAATGCCGCCAGCGCGCGCGTCGCGGCAGGCTATGGCACGATTGCCCGCATGGTGGCGACCGGGGCGGAAATCTACCGCGCGCCGCTGACCTTCGCCGAAGCCGAAGACCGAGTGCGGCGGCTCTATCGGCCCTACCATGCCGCGCTCGACGGGTTGGTGAACGACACGCTGAGCCGCTTCCGCCGCGTGCTGCTGCTCGATTGCCACTCGATGCCCTCGGTCGGCAGTTCCGTGGAAAAAGACGCAGGCCGCATGCGCGCCGATATTATTCTCGGCGACTGCCACGGCACGAGCTGCGAGCGCAGCCTGACGGCCGAAGTCGCCGCCTTCTTCACCCGCGAAGGCTTTCGGGTTGTGCTGAACGATCCGTTTGCGGGCGGCTTCATCACCCGCCACCACGGCCGCCCGCGCCAGGGCCGCCACGCGCTGCAAATCGAACTCAACCGCGCCCTTTATATGAATGAGATCCGCCTGGAGCGCAGCGCCGAGTTCCACGCCATCAAAGCCGTGATGACGCGCCTGCTCGCTTGGCTCGGCCCAATCGCGACGCGATTGCCGGGGGCTTAAAGCCCAAAGGCGCGCTTCAAGGCTTTGAACGGCTTAATGCGGCAGCCGCATTTCTTCTCGCGCTCCGAGCGGCGGTCATCGTCGTGATAGTAGCGCCGCTCGTAAGTCTCCCGGTACGCATAGCCGCGTGAATAGCCATCGTGCCGTGAATAGTAGTTTGATGAGTAGCCGCGCCCCGAGCCGGTCGAAACGCAGCCGCTCAGCACGAGCGCCAAACATCCGAAAACAATGAATTTCCCTACCATTCCGGCCCCCTCGGTGCAATTCGGGCCAGAATAAGGCGCGGCGGCTAACGGCGGGCTGACGGGCAGATGAAATCGCGGTAACGGAACTTACAGCCCAAACGCCCGCTTCACGGCTTTGAAGGGTTTGACCCGGCAGTTGCAGCCGGAGTCGGCCTTACTTTTGCGCTGCGCGCGATTTCGATGCGCCTCTTCCTCCAGGCTATTATTGTACTGAAACTGCGGCGGTGGATCGTCGGGTTCCCGTTTGGCATACACCGTGAACTGATCGCCCCACTGGCGCTGCCGCCCTTGCTCCTCCTCCTCACGCGCCTTAATTGCGTCAGGCGTATAATGGTTCGTAAGGGCCTGCCGCTGGGCATTATCTAATTGCGCATAGTTTAAGAAAGTCGGCTTCGGGCGAGATTGGCACCCCGTCAACGCCAGAAGCAGAGCCGATAAAACGATTGAATGCAGAATGTTCGCGCGCATGCTTCCCTCTCTCAGGAAGCAACCTTAACGCGTAGAACCTCTTACGATCCTAACCGGCGTATGAAAGCTTCGTAAGGTCAGATCATTTTCCGCAGACGCTGAAGCGCGCCGGTTCATGGGGATGAACACACGCGCCCCCCGCCGGGCACAGTGCCCACT
>NZ_LAJY01000446.1 GCF_000963705.1 Elstera litoralis
ATAGCTGATGTACTCATCCACCGCCTTCGGGATGACATCGAAGTACAGCCGTTTTGCCCGGCGCGGTTGCTGAAACATGAATAGCGACAGGCTTTCCTCCGGCGCATAGGACAGCCAGTCTTCGACCGACAAGCCATTGCCTTTCGACTTTGAAATCTTCTCGGCGTTCTGATCCAAGAACAGTTCGTAGTTAAACCCCTCCGGCGGGGTGCCGCCCAAAGCTTTCACGATCTTACCCGCAAGTTCGACCGAGGAAATCAGATCCTTCCCGGCCATTTCATAATCGACTTCCAGGCCAAGCCAGCGCATCGCCCAATCGGCCTTCCACTGCATTTTGCAGTGACCGCCCGTCACCGGCACTTCCACCAGCGCGTCGGTTTCGGGATCGCGGTAGCTGACGGTGCCCGCCGCCTCATCCCGCGCCACCATCGGCACTTGCAGCACGATACCCGTGCGCGGGCAGATCGGCAGGAAGGGGCTGTAGGTGGCTTGGCGTTCAGCACCCAAAGTCGGCAGAATAATCTTCATCACGGTGTCGTAATGATGCAGCATTCTCAGCAAGGTCTCGTCGAACGCGCCGGACTTATACATCTGGGTTGCCGACTTAAACTCATACTGAAAACCAAACCCATCGAGGAAGGCTTGCAGGCGCGCGTTATTATGCTCGCCGAAGCTCGGGTGGGTGCCGAACGGATCGGGCACCTGGGTGAGCGGCTTGCCGAGAAAGCCCGCCAGCATCTCCCGATTTGGCACATTGTCCGGCACTTTGCGCAAGCCGTCCATATCGTCCGAGAAGCAAAAGAGCTTCGTCGGAATGTCGGAAAGCTGTTCGAAGGCGCGGCGGACCATGCTGGTGCGCACCACTTCGCCAAAGGTGCCGATATGCGGCAGGCCCGAGGGGCCATAGCCGGTTTCGAACAGCACGTAACCTTTTTTTGGTTTCTCGGCCCCGTATCGCGCCAGAAGTTTGCGCGCTTCCTCGAACGGCCAGGCTTTGGCGGTGAGGGCGATCTCGCGGGGCAGAGACATTTTCGAACACTCGTCCTGAATACGGAAATTCGGCCAATATCAGCCGGTCTGTTGTGCTAAACGGTTGCGCGCGCAAGGTCAACCGCCGCCCGGTGGAGAAAGGATTGCGCCGCCCACCCGGCCCGGTTAAGGTCGGCAGAGTTCTTCAAAGGTTCCGCTTTCGAGATGACTTCCGCCCCCGCGCTTTTACTGCCCCAGGCCCCGCTGCTCGCGGTCGGCCTGCGGCGGGCCGTATTGGTGACGGTCGATGGTGAAATCGAAGACGGCACCCTACCCCAAATCGCCCGGTTGCTCTCGCCCCGACGCCCCGCCCTACCTGTGCCACGCCCCCGCCCTGGGCAAGCGCCTCGAAATCCCCGGCCTATGGGGCTACGACCTGTTGGAGCTTTTCGCTCTCGTCCGCCCCGCTACTTTCTGCGTCCCCACGCCGCGCGGCTTGGCGCAGGCGCTCGATCTGCCGGTGCCGAAAGATCTCACCGACGCGGCGATGATCCTGCGCGACGCCGCCGCCCTGTTGCTTTCGGAACTCGCCGAAGCGCGCGACGCCGAGACCCTGGCGATTATTCAACCGATGGCGGCGGGCGGCTGGGCGTGGGGACGGTTTGCCGAACAGGCACTTGCGGGCGTCACCGCCGGGCGGCGCGGCCTTGCCGTGTCGGCGCGCCATTCCCGAAATCCCCGATCATCCTGCCGATGGCCCGCCGGGTCAGCAGCCGGTGCATGCGCAAGAAGCCCGCTGGCAACTGGCCTCCCTCTTAGGCGACCACGCCGAAAGCCGCCCCAGCCAAGCTGATTACGCTTCCGCAACGGCCCTCGCGTTCCAACCGCGCCAGCAGGAGGATCAACCCCATATCGTGCTGGCGGAAGCCGGAACCGGCGTTGGTAAAACCCTGGGATACCTTGCGCCGGCCAGCGTGTGGGCGCGCAAGAACGGCGGCACGGTGTGGGTTTCGACCTATACCCGCAATTTGCAGCATCAGATCGATCAGGAACTGGACCGGCTCTACCCCGATCCGGTCGATAAGGCCCTGAAAGCGGTCGTCCGCAAGGGCCGGGAAAATTACCTCTGCCTGCTAAACCTCGAAGAAAACACCCAGATCGCCAGCACTCGCCCGTCAGAGGCTGTCGGTGTCGGGCTGATGGCGCGCTGGGTTTTGGCGACGCGCGACGGCGATCTTTCGGGCGGCGACTTCCCCGGCTGGCTACCCGAACTGCTGGGCCGTGCCCGCACCTTGGGATTGGCCGACCGGCGCGGCGAATGCATCTTCGCTGCCTGCCATCACTTCAACCGCTGTTTCGTCGAACGCTCGATCCGCCGGGCCAAACGCGCCGAAATCGTCATCGCCAATCACGCGCTGGTGATGGTGCAATCGGCCTTAGGCGGCGGCGACGATGGCTCGGTGCCGAGCCGCTTGGTGTTCGACGAAGGCCACCACCTGTTCGATGCCGCCGACAGCGCCTTTTCCGCCCATCTCTCCGGCCTCGAAGGCCAGGAAATGCGCCGCTGGCTGCTCGGGGCCGAAGGCTCCAGCCGCAGCCGGGCGCGCGGCTTACGGCGGCGCATCGAAGAGCTTTTGTCCGACGAAGGCATGCTCAACACCCTCGGCCTGCTCATCCGCGCCGCCCACGCCCTGCCCGGCGACGGCTGGCAGAACCGTTTGATCGACGATGCCCCGAGCGGGGCCATCGAAGCCTTCCTCTCGGCCCTGCGCCGCCAAGTGCTCGCCCGCCAGACCGAGCAAGATCGCGGCTATAGCCTGGAAGCCGACGCTTCCCCCGCCAACGATGATTTGCTGCCCCTCGCCGACGACGCCCGCAGCGCCCTCATCGCCCTGCGCGAGCCCGGCCTCACCCTCAAAAAAGCGCCTCGCCGACCGGTTGGTGGATGAAGCCGAGGATATGGAAACCGAGGTCCGCCTGCGCATCGAAGCTGCCGTCCGCGCGCTCGACCGCCGCCTGATTCTGCCGTTGGCGGGCTGGATCGCCATGCTCGAAGCCCTGCGCGAGGAACCCAGCGAAGAATTCGTCGATTGGTTCGGCATCGACCGGCAAGACGGGCAAGAAACCGACATCGGCATGCACCGCCACTGGCGCGACCCCAGCAAACCCTTCGCCCGCACCGTGGCGGAAGGCGCGCACGGCATTATCGTGACCTCCGCCACCCTCACCGATTCCACCGGCGACCCGGAAGCCGATTGGCGCGCCGCCGAACGCCGCATCGGCCTGCCCTGGATCACCGCGACCGCCACCCGCGCCCAACTCCCTTCGCCCTATGATTATGTGAAGCAAACCCGCGTGCTGGTGGTGACGGACGTGCGCCGCGACGATATCGAGCAAGTGGCGTCCGCCTACCGTGCCCTCTTCCTTGCCGCAGGCGGCGGCGCGCTTGGGCTCTTCACCGCCATCTCCCGCCTGCGCGCCGTCCATAGCCGCATCGCCGGACCCTTGGAAGACGCCGATATCCCCCTGCTCGCCCAGCATGTGGACGGCATGGAAACCGCCAGCCTCATCGATATCTTCCGCGCCGAAGAAAAACGCCTGCCTGCTCGGCACCGACGCCGTGCGCGACGGCGTGGACGTGCCCGGCCGCTCCCTGCGCCTCATCGTCTTCGACCGCATCCCCTGGCCCCGCCCCGATATTCTCCATAAAGCGCGCCGGGAAGCCTTCGGCGGCTGGAACTGGGACCGCCGCTTGGTCAGATTGAAACTGAAACAAGCCTTCGGCCGCCTCGTCCGCCGCGCCGACGATACCGGCGTGTTCGTGCTGCTGGAGCCGATGCCATCGGATTTTAGAAGCGCTTTTCCGCCCGGCGTGGAGGTGAAGCGGGTTGGGTTGGCCGAAGCGGTGCGCGAGGTGGGGGGATTTTTGGGGCGCGGATAGGCTGGTGTCTCGGGGCGCTGCCCCGAACCCCGCCAGGAGCCGGGCGGCTCCTGGACCTGGCAAGGTTAGGGCGAGTTTAAGTCTGTCGCCTCACCCTCACGCCGCCGATCCGCTAGGAACGCCTCAAAATCAAGCTCGACGGGTGGACCACTCGCCTCCCCCTCGGCCAACGCGGCGCGCAAGGCTGTGAGTTTCGCTTCCCGTTGCTCCAGCAACCGCAACCCCGCCCGAATTACATCCGATGCGCTGCCATAACGCCCCTCAGCGACTTGCGATTCAATGAAACGAGCGAAATGATCGCCCAGGCTGACGGAGGTGTTTTCGGGCATCGCGGTTTCCTTTGGGAGGAGAGAGTGCGAAAATCAGAAAACTTTGAAAGCATGTCGCCGCTCGAACAGGCGACGATGCTAAGGGATGCCATTTCAAACCTCGGTGGAAATTCCTAAAAAAGACCACCTCGCGGAACCCACAATATATAAAATCCCTAAAATGGAATTTCATTATCGGCACCAAAATCCTGCTTAACAGCAGAAACAACCTCAACTTCACCTTCTACAATTTTAAAATTATTTATTGA
>NZ_LAJY01000447.1 GCF_000963705.1 Elstera litoralis
CGCTTGGTCAGCCAATAGCCGATCCAGATGCCTAACGGAGCGAGCGGGGCTAAAATCAGGGCTTGGCTGAAGTTGGTCGCATCGATCTGCCCGAACCACAAATAGGGCACCAGCTTGACGAAGTTGACGATGGCGAAATAGACGACCGTGGTCCCCGCCAGCAGCATTTTTTCCATCCGCTGCGGCAGCAAGTACATCAGCAGCGGCGGGCCGCCGGCGTGGGCGATATAGCTGGCAAAACCCGAAACGCCCGACCAAAAGAAGCCCTTTGGGTTCGATTGCGGCGCGGTTTCGGCGGGTTTACCCCGGTTCAACAGCGGCTGCACCCATTGCAGGGCGGTAAACGCCAAGGCATTCGCGCCGATGGCGATGCGCACGGCATCGTCGTTGAGGTGATTGAAGGCGAGAATGCCGAAGAAAATCCCAACCATCGCGCCCGCCAGCAGCACGCCCAACTGCTGACGGCTCCAGCTTTTACGGTAGGCCCACAGGCCGAAGATATCCATCAGGCAGAGAATCGGCAGCATCAGCCCCACGGCTTGCCCCGGCGGCAACACGAGGGCCAGCATCGGCACGGTCAGCGCGCCGAGCCCCGACAGGCCGCCTTTGCTGATGGCGGTTAGCAGAACGCCGGGAACGGCGAGCGCATAGAAGGCGAGATCGAGACTCATAATCCTCACACTATAGAGGCGCACTCCCGCCGTAAACGCCGCTGTTCCCCCAGGCAGGAGCATGCGAAGATCATTCAGACTCGCGCCCCTCAATCGGCAGTAACAATCATTGTGACCCAGGTGCCGACGCCTTCTCTAACCCTCACGGTCAACGGCCAGACCATCGCGGTACAGGCCGCGCCGGAAACACCGCTGCTGTATATTCTGCGCAATGATCTTGCCCTCAACGGCCCGAAATACGGCTGCGGATTGGGGGAATGCGGGGCGTGTGCCGTCCTGGTGGACAATAAGGCGGCGCGCGCCTGCCGCGTGCCCGTTGCTGCCGTTGTCGGAAAATCGGTGCGCACGCTGGAGGGGCTCGGCACCCTCGCCACGCCGCACCCGGTGCAAGCGGCCTTTATCGCCCATAATGCCACCCAATGCGGCTATTGTCTGAACGGTATGATTATCGCCACCGTCGCCCTGCTGCATCGCAATCCTCACCCAACCGAGACGGAGATCAGGACCGCCCTGCGCCATCATCTCTGCCGCTGCGGCGCGCATCTGGAAATTCTCGCCGCCGTGCGGGCGGCGGCTTTGGTGCCCGCATGAGCGCGCTTGAGGTCATGCGCGGCAGCGAGCGGTTCTTAACGATAGACGCTGCTGGCCGCGTGACCGCGTTTAACGGTCATGTGGATCTCGGCACCGGCATTCGCACCGCGCTGGCGCAGATCGTGGCGGAGGAGCTTTCAATCCCGTTCGACCGGGTCGAGATGGTCCTCGGCAGCACTCGAACCGGGCCGGACCAGGGCGCGACAATTGCGAGCGAGACGATCCAGGTCAGCGCCATTCCCCTGCGCCAAGCGGCAGCCACCGCGCGGGCGTTTTTGCTCGGTCTTGCCGCCGAGCACCTCGGTGTGCCCACCGCTGACCTGACCGTGGTCGATGGGGTCGTTCAATCGACGCAAGATCGGAACCTGTTCGTCTCGTATCCGGCCCTGCTTGCGGGCCAATCCGTTCGCCTAGATTTGGACCCCCACGCCCCCTGAAACCCGTGGCCGACTATACCATCGTCGGCCAGCCGCAACCGCGCGTTGACCTCCCCGCGAAGGCAACCGGGGTTTGGACCTTTGTTCATGACGTCCGCCTGCCGGGCATGCTGCACGGGCGCGTGGTCCGCCCGCCCTATGCCGGGTTCGACAGCGGCCCGCACGTCGGGACCAGTCTCATCAGCGTTGATAAAACATCGGTCGCCGAAGTTCCGGGGCTCGTCGCCGTGGTGGTTATTGGCGATTTCGTTGGGGTCGTCGCCGAACGCGAGGAGAATGCTGCCCTTGCGATGCAGCGGCTGAAGGTGAATTGGCGGCCCGCGCCGCAGATGCCGGACCTCAATGATCCCGCCACCGCCCTACGCGCCAATCCGTCAACGCCGCGCCGCCTGACCGATCAAGGCGATATCGATTTGGCCTTGGCCGGCGTGACGCAGCGGATGGACCGTTCCTACGTCTGGCCCTACCAGATGCACGCCTCCATCGGCCCCTCCTGCGCAGTCGCCGATTTTGGCGCGGATGGGGTGACGGTTTGGTCGGGAACCCAGAACCCTTTTACGATGCGGGCCGATCTGGCGCGGTTACTGGATTTACCCGAAGACCGAATCACCGTCGAACGGCTGGAAGCGGCGGGCTGTTATGGCCGCAACTGCGCCGACGATGTGACGGCAGACGCCGCCTTGCTGTCCCGCGCTGTGGGCCGTCCCGTGCGCGTGCAGCTCACCCGCCAGCAGGAACACGCGTGGGAGCCGAAGGGCGCGGCGCAGGTGATGGACGTGCGCGGCGGGCTCGATTCCGAGGGCGGGCCAATCGGCTATGATTTCGAAACGCGCTACCCCTCGAATGTTTCAACCACGCTGGCACTGCTGCTGACTGGCACCGTGCCGCCCGTGCCGGTAACAGCCGATATGGGTGACCGCACCGCCGTCCCGCCCTATGCCTACGGCAATCTGCGCGTCACCGTTCATGATATGCCGCCGATTGCGCGCGCTTCGTGGTTTCGCGGCGTCTCGGCCCTGCCCAATAGTTTCGCCCATGAATCCTTCATCGATGAGCTTGCGACCGCCGCCGGGGTCGATCCCATCGAATACCGCCTGCGCTACCTTACCGATCCGCGCGCGGTCGATCTGGTGCGCGCCGTCGCCGAACGGGCGAAATGGGTGCCGCACACGAAGCCGGGTTCCTTAGGCAGCGATGGCGATATTCTCTATGGGCGCGGCTTTGCCTATGCCGTTTATGTCCACGGCCCTTTCCCCGGCACTGCCGCCGCCTGGGCCGCTTGGGTTGCCGATGTGGCGGTCAATAAGGTGACGGGCGAAATCGCCGTTACTCGCGTTACCGTGGGCCAAGATTCCGGCCAGATCGTCAACCCCGACGGCGTGCGCCACCAGATTCACGGCAATGTGCTGCAATCGACCAGCCGTGTGCTGAAAGAGATTGTCGATTTCTCCCCAACCGCCGTGACCAGCCTGGAATGGGGGGCCTATCCGCTGCTCAGCTTCGCGGAGGTGCCGGAAATCGACGTGTTGATGATACCGCGCCCGGACGACCCACCCTTAGGCGTTGGCGAAAGCGCCTCGGTGCCGAGCGCAGCGGCCATCACCAATGCGCTGTTCGACGCGACCGGCGTGCGGTTTCGGGAACTGCCGCTGACGCCCGAGCGCGTGCGCGCCGCCCTCAACCCCTTGCCGCCGCCCGATCCGCCCGCCCCACCGCCCGCAAAAGGTTGGCGACGCTGGCGCTTGCCGCTGGGCGGGGCTGTCGCCGGGATGGTGGCGACGGCAGCCGCCCTACTGCCCTGGCAGGCGAGCATCGCCCCGATCAAGCGGCCCGATCCGCAGGCCTATTCGGCGGCGACCTTGGAACGCGGGCGGCTGGCAGCAGCCCTCGGCGGGTGCAATCTTTGCCATGTTGGCGCGGACGGCACCGCGTTTGCCGGGGGCCGCGCGCTGGAAACCCCCTTCGGCATTATCTATGCCACCAACATCACCCCCGATCCCGACGCCGGAATCGGCACCTGGTCCTACCCCGCCTTCGAGCGGGCGATGCGGCGCGGCATCTCCCGCGACGGACATCACCTCTACCCCGCCCACCCCTATACGTCCTTCGCCAAAGCCAGCGAGGCCGATCTGCAAGCGCTCTATGCCTATCTGATGGCGCAACCGGCCTCGGCAAATCCCACACCGAAAACCGCTCTGGCCTTCCCCTTTAGCCTGCGCCCGTTGATGGCCGGGTGGAACGCGCTGTTCCTCAGCAAGCCCGAGGTTCCGAGCGACCCAAGCCGCAGCGCCGCCTGGAACCGAGGGGCCGAGTTGGTGGAAGGGCTCGGCCATTGCAGCGCTTGCCATAGCCCGCGCAACGCCTTGGGCGCGGAGATGCGCGGCACGGACCATCTTGCCGGCGGCACGGTGGACGGTTGGGACGCGCCCGCGCTCACGGCCCAAAGCTATGCCCCCGTCGGCTGGACCGAGCAGGCGTTTTTCGACTATCTGCGCAAAGGCTGGTCCGCCGAGCATGGCGCGGCGGCGGGGCCGATGGCGCAGGTCGTTGCCTCGCTCGCCCCCGTGCCCGAGAGCGATATTCGCGCGATGGCGACCTATCTCGCGAGTCTCACGGAAACGCCGCAGGATGCGGACGCCGCGCGACACGGTGCCGTCGCTGCCAGCGAAACCGCCCGGCAATCCGCAGCCCTTCTTTCCCCGCAGGCGCACGCCTGTTCGAGGGAGCCTGCGCCGCCTGCCACACGCCCACCAGCGGTCTTGCCTCCCTCGCCCTCAGCAGCAGCCTGCACGCGCCGCGCCCGGACAATATGCTAAACGCGGTGCTGAACGGGCTTCCCGCCCCACAAGGGCCGCGCCTGCCGGGCGGCGACGGCGCGGCGGACGTCACGGCAATGCCCGCCTTCCGCGACACGCTAAGCCCAGATCAAATCGCCGCACTAACCCGCTATCTGCGCGCCCGCTTCGCCCCCGATAAACCGGCTTGGGGCGGGCTTGAAGGCGCTTGGGCGCGCAGAATCGGCAAACCTTAACGGCGGTCAGAGGGCGGCACCTCGCTTGCGAGATGCCGCCCTCGCGTCCACGATATTACTTGGCGACGGTCGCGTAGCGTTCGACCGTCTCAGCCCCCTTAGCGATAGCCAGTGTGAACCCGACGACGGCGTTAGATGAGCCGCCGCCAACGATGGTGAAGGCGTAACCCGGCGGGCACAAATCTGCATAGGAGTTGTCGCCAGAGTACGGATTTTCCCATGCCACGTAGACAGCGCCAAGCGAGGTGGTGTCGATGATTAGCACATAGCCCACCCAGCCCTTGACACCGGTCATGAAGCCGTCGGCGTCGGTCTCCCAAGTGTCCACCTTGCCGGGGGGGATCAGCACGGGCGGTGCCGGGTGCCATACGCCGCTCGAAACATGGTGTCCGACACGAACGAGCAGCCCCGGTGTCGAATTCGTCAAAATCACCTGAGTTGAAATAGCCATTGTTCTTTCCTTGTATTTTCGCCCGTCACCATCGCCTTGTGTGCAGCGCTCGATGATCGATATCGTACTAAAAGTTGTGCAGAAATTTTTTAATTCATTTTTTAATTTTATTCAATAAAGAGGCACCCTTTTGTAAGATTTCTTAACAATTTTGAAACGTAAGAGGATTCCCTCCTTCTGTGATTTCTAATTTAAACTCCATGCTGGAGCAGGAGGGCGGCACGGATGGGGTAACCAAACCCGACCAGTTTAAACGCAATCCGCCCCCTCAAAGGCTGGGGCTAAACATCTAGCTTCCAGCGTCCGATCCGCAGATGCAGCCCTCCTTGCCCTAAAGATCGAGCGTAAGCGCCCCCTCAGCGGCGGGCGTGGCCGAGCAGAGGCGCACATCCGCTGCGGGCTGCCGGGCGGGTCCGGCATATTGATGCGCCTGCCCCGCGATTACACGGGTCAGGCAGGTGCCGCAGGTGCCCGACCGGCACTCGAACGGCGGGGTTAGCCCCTGCGCTTCGGCAAAATCGAGCAAACTCCCGTCCCCAGGACGCCAGACGGCGGTTTTCCCAGAGCGGGCGAAAATGACGGGCGTCGGCTCGGTCGCCGCAACCGGCCCTGAGGACGGCGTGAGGCTATCCGGGTCGCGCGCGAGCTGTGCCGGGCCGAAACTTCCGCAAAAATGCGCGCGTCGGCCACGCCCAAGCGGCGGAGCACCCCATAGGCCGCTTGCATGAAGCCGGGCGGGCCGCAGAGATAGGCGTCGTAATCGTCCAGCGGAAACAGCTTTTGCAACCCCTCGGCGCTGACATGGCCCGTGCCGTCGTAGCCTGTATCCTCCAGACGCGGGGCGGAATAAAGCGTGTACAGCGTGAAATTCTGATGGCGCGCGCCATAGTCCGCCAGCGCCGCCTTGAACCCATGCTCGCCGCCATGCCGCACGGCATAGACCAGATAGACCTTGCGGTTCGGTACGCGCGTCCGGTCGGTCGGCCCCAGCAGCGCGTCGAGCATCGCCAACATCGGCGTAATCCCGATGCCGCCCGCCAGCAGCAGTACCGGGCGTGGCGAGGTAAGATCGAGCGTGAACGCGCCGCGCGGCGCAAGGCACTCCAGCCGATCGCCAACGCGCATCTGATCGTGCAGCCAGCTCGAAACCCGCCCGTCGCGCTTGATCGAGACTCGATAGAAACGGCCATTCGCGGCGTGCGACAGCGTGTAAGTGCGCTTCAAGGTTTCGCCCGCCACCGTCACTGCAATCGGCAGAAACTGACCGGGCGCATGGGGCGCAATCCCGCCGCCATCGGCGGGCTCCAAGTAGAACGAGCGCACGGTTTCGCTCTCGGCTTCAATCGCCATAAGGCGGAAAGGCCGGTAACGCTGCCCTTCGGCCTGGGCGGCCTGCGCTGCCGCGACCGCCTCCCACGATCCCGTTGCGGCCACATAGGGCGAGGGCTCTGGCGCACTCCAGCGCAGGGGCAACGCTTCTCGCAGCAAGCGGCCTTCGGTGAGAGTGAACTGCAACAGACGTTCGGCCCCAGCGAAAGCCGCCACCTCCGGCCCGTCCCAGATCACTCTTGCCGTGCCGGTGAGAAACAGCATGTCGCCGGTGGCAAAATCCAAGAACAGCAACCCGGCCAGGGGATTGATTTCCAGATTGCCGAAGGTGCGGAACTGAAAATTTCCCAAGAAATCCGGTGAGGTCAGCACGCTTGCCCCACCTTCCTCCGTCACCCGCACAAAGCCGGGTTTACCGCCGCGATGGGACACGTCGCAGCCCTTAACCGACGCGGCCCCCTCCGCCTCAGGCGAGGCCGTTGCGATGAAAAACGTATCGGCGGCGTCGATTAAAGCCCGCGCGCCCTCGGGCAGGCGCGCGCCAAAATCCTCAGGGGCGGCCCGCGTTTCAGGCGGCGCAACCCAGCGATGCTGGCGCACTTGAATATACTGCGGGCAGTTGCCGAAACTCTCATCCACCGACAGGGTGAAGCCCGTGGCGTCGTTCTCGCGCACGGTGGCGTTGAGGCGATTGCGGCGGCGGGTTTCAAGCTCGATCCCCAACAGCCCGAGCGGCGTTCCCGTGCGGATCGACCCCGCCAGCGGGTCGCCCCGCACGGGCTGCGCCTCAACCCGCAGAGCGCGCGGATCGGGCGAGCTCATGAACCCCACCTGCCCGGTGAGCACTGTGCCCAGGGCCGGGCGCGCGCATCCAAACCGCCGATCACCATCAGCGGCAGTTGCTCGAAAAAACTGCGGTGTTGATCGGGCATATGGTCGCGGATCACGCGGCGGCCCGCGTCTTCCGCCCGTGCCCGCACCCCCACCCGCTCTTGGGCCGCCGCCTCGCCCGCGTGAAAAGGAGACCGGGAAGCTCCGGCATCCGTGCTGCGTTCTTTCATCTCGGCCTCCTATCGTCGGCAGAAAATTAAGCGGCAAAACCGGTTTTAGTGGCGGGCATGGCCACGAACCCCGGCAGGGCTTCGATCCGGGTCAACCACGCGCGGATCGACGGATAGGGCTCCAACGACACCTCCCCCTCCGGGGCGTGGGCGATATAGGCATAGAGGGATACATCGGCAACCGTCGGCGTCGGGCCGGTCACGAAGGCGCGGCTGGCAAGCTGCCCGTCGAGCACACTCAGAACCCCCGCCGCAATCAACTTCGCCCGGTCGTGATCGAGCTTTGCGCCGAAGACCGTCACCAGCCGCGCCGCTGCCGGACCGAAGGCAATCAGCCCGGCGGCCACCGATAGCCACTGCTGCACGCGCGCCGCCGCAACCGGCTCCTGCGGATACCAAGTGCGCGCGGGATCATAGGTTTGCGCCAGATACACAAGAATAGCATTGCTATCGAACAGCACCGTTTCGCCGTCTTCCAAAACCGGCACCTGCCCGAACGGGTTCATTGCCAGAAACGCGGGCGTTTTATGCGCGCCGCTCTTCAGATCGACCGGCACATCCGTGTAAGGCAAGTTGAGCAGTGATAAAAGCAGCGTTGCCCGGTGCGAATGCCCCGAGAGGGCGAAGGAATGAAGACGGATTGCCATGCGAAAAAACCTCCAGCCTGGGTTGACCTCAAGCGCGGCGGTTTCTTGCCCCGCGCTCTAGAGAAACCCTAGCGGACGCCGTTCAAAGCAAGAATATCCCTAAAAACGCATACACTCTTGCGAATTTCAGAATAATCAAACCGGCCTATAGGCGGCGCGATAGGCTTGATACTGCGCGGCATAGGCCACCTGCCACGCCGGGTTCGGCAGAATGCGTTCTTCCAGGGGCGGCGGCAGGCAGAGGGCGCGCGGGTCTTCTCCCGTTACCGCCAAGCGCGCCAGCCGCGCCGCGCCAAAGGCCGGGCCGAGATCGCCGCCGCTGCGATAGCCGAGCGGTTTGCCAAGGATCGACGCCAGAATCGCGCCCCACAGCCGCGAGCGCGCGCCGCCGCCGATAACGGCGAGACTCTGAACCTCGGTCCCCGCCGCCGTCAGCGCGGCGAGGCCATCGGCAAAACTAAAGCCAACCCCCTCCAGCACCGCCCGTCCCAAATCGCTGCGCCGGGTGGCGTGGGTCAGACCGGAAAATAGACCCGTCGCGTGCGGATCATTATGGGGCGTGCGCTCGCCCGAAAGATACGGCAGGAATAGCACCGAACCCGGCCCCTGGGTTTCCGCCTCGATTTCGGCGAGCAGCGCGGCTTCACTCGCCGCCCCCGTCACCCGGCTAACCCAGGTGAGGCAGGAGGCGGCGCTGAGCATCACCGCCATCTGATGCCAGCGCCCCGGCACCGCATGGCAGAAACTATGCACCGCCTGGGCCGGGTTCGGCGCGAAATCGGGCGTCGCCACGAAGAGCACACCGGAGGTGCCGAGCGAGATAAAGCCGCTCCCCGGCTCGATACAGCCAATGCCGACCGCGCCCGCCGCATTATCCCCGCCCGCCCGC
>NZ_LAJY01000448.1 GCF_000963705.1 Elstera litoralis
CGTGTCTCTTCGTACCATCTTTGCCTAAAAACACAGCGTACTGCCGTGTTTCAAGCCGGTTTCGGTTTCGACACATTGATACAGACTGTTACAAATTTCGCGCCGCCGCAGAAATTATACTGCGCTGCACGCTTTGGGCGGAACGATAACAGGAACCCTGTCATACATTGCTCTTCGCGGCTTGTTCTTCACCTGATATATAGGGAATGGCTCTTAACCCGTTCGGAGAAAGGCGAATCGCCGATGAGTGTGCTCTCTGCACCTGTTTCTATGCACTCAGCCGTGCTGGAGGAGGATGCACCGATGGTGGACGCGGGCGCGTTGCTCCCCACCACGGCGGCGGCGTTCAATGCCTCGGTGGAAGGGCGCGGCTACCGCTGTCGTCTCTCGCCTCATGTTACCGCGAACGGCCAATTGGAATGGGCACTGCTGCCGACGGAAGGCGATGCGGCTCCGCTGCTGCTGACCGGCGAAACCTTGGAAGCGCGCGCCGTGGCGGGGGCTCTGCTGTTCCTGCGCGGGCTTGAAGAGGGGATCACGCTGGGCCGGTCCCAGGCGCAAGCCGCTTACGACGCCGATGTCGCCGACCGCGATGCCGCCTGCGACGCGCTGCTGGGCCAAGTGATCCGCCTGGAAACCATCGTCGAGGAAAGTGAAGCCGCCCAGGTCGCGGCGCGGGCGGAGGGGGAGCGGGTCCGGCTCGACTTTGAATCCGACCTCGATCAAGTGCGCGAAGAGTTGGACCAGCTTCGGCTCGACCGCATCGCCGCCGAACAATCGCTGGCGGCCCTCGCCGAAACGCGTAAAGGCGCGGAAGCGGCGCTTGAAGCCCTGCAAGACGAACGGCTGGTGGCGGAACGCCTCGCCACCGAAGCGCGACTGGCGGCGGATTCGCTGCGCCGTGAAGTCGCCCAACTGCGCGACGATCTCGACCGTGCCCGCCGCGAAACCGCTGCGGCGGTAGCCTTGCGCACGGCGGCGCTCGACGTAAAGCCCTTACCGATGCCGGAACCTCTGGTTCTGGCAACCCCGGCCCCGCTGACCGAAGAGGAAGAGTTCGAAGCCCTGCTGGCGGAGGAAGCCGCCGAGGCCGCGCGCGCGCCTGAAACCGGGGCAGCGCCCATCGCGCCGCCAGTCCGCCCGGCATCGATGAGCCAGCTTCTCACCGAAACGCTCAACTCCCCCTTCGCCAATATTCTGCCGCCGAGCCTGAGCCCCAGCTTGGCCCCGATTGCGGCGCTGGCGGCTCCCGCCCCGTTCGCGGCGGCCAAACCCCACGACAGCGCCTTCAGCCTGCCGCCGATTGTGATCGAGAAGCGCGATGCGCCCTTCGTCGCCCCGCCGCCGGTAACGGTCGATCCCGAGCCGATCCTCGCCCCCGATGCCGAAGACGGGCGGCTGGAGACGGAAGAGGAGTCCGACGCGCCGGGGATCGATGAGGAGTCGCCCGAAACGCCGACGGACTTAGCCCCGCTGCCCGTCGTTCGTGCTTCTTACACGCTGCCCGCTGCCGAAATGCTGACCTGCCCGCCCGCCGACCGCGAACAGGCAGTGGAAGATGAGGTGCTGGATACCAACGCGCGCCAGCTCGAATCGGTGCTGCAAGACTTCAACATCAAGGGCGAAATCGTCGATGTCCGCCCCGGCCCGGTGGTGACGCTCTATGAGTTCGAGCCGGCGCCGGGGACGAAATCGTCGCGCATTATCGGGCTCGCCGAAGATATCGCCCGCTCGATGTCCGCCGTCGCCGTGCGCATCGCCGTGGTGCCGGGCCGCACGGTGATCGGCATTGAACTGCCGAACCCCCAGCGCGAGATGGTCTATTTGGGCGAAATGCTGCGCTCGGACGCTTATTCCGCCTCGGACGCGCGCCTGCCGCTCATTCTGGGCAAGGATATCGGCGGCGTGCCGGTGGTGGCCGATCTCGCGAAAATGCCGCATTTGCTGATCGCCGGAACCACGGGGTCGGGGAAGTCGGTGGGGATCAATACGATGATCCTCTCGCTGCTCTACCGCCACGGGCCGAAGGATTGCCGCCTGATTATGGTCGATCCGAAGATGTTGGAACTCTCGGTCTATGCCGATATTCCCCATCTGCTGACGCCGGTTGTCACCGACCCCAAGAAAGCGGCGGTGGCGCTGAAATGGGCCGTGCGCGAAATGGAAGATCGCTACCGGGCGATGGCGCAACTCGGCGTGCGCAATATCGAAGGCTATAATGGCCGCGTCGCCGAAATGGAAGTCACCGGGGAACGGCCGATGCGCCGCGTCGCCGTGGGGGTCGACCGTGCCAACGGTCAGACGATTTTCGAAGATCATCCCATCGACCTCAAGCACCTGCCCTATATCGTCATCATCGTCGATGAAATGGCCGATTTGATGCTGGTGGCGGGCAAGGAAATCGAAGCCACCATTCAGCGCTTGGCGCAAATGGCGCGCGCGGCGGGCATTCATATTATCATGGCCACCCAGCGCCCCTCGGTGGATGTGATTACCGGCACGATCAAGGCGAATTTCCCCACGCGCATCAGCTTCCAGGTCACGAGCAAGATCGATAGCCGCACCATTCTGGGCGATGCCGGGGCCGAACAGCTCCTGGGCCAGGGCGATATGTTGCATATGGCGGGCGGCGGGCGCATTACCCGCGTCCATGCGCCCTTCGTGTCCGATCAAGAGGTCGAACAGGTCGTCCAATTCCTCAAAAGTCAGGGCCTGCCCGACTATGTGGAAGGCGTCACCACCGAAGAGGAGGTGGAGGAGGAGCGTGGCGGCCTCGGCCTTTCCGGCGGTTCCGGCGACGGCCCGCAGGACGAGCTTTACGATCAGGCGGTCGCCCTAGTGATGCGCGAGCGCAAGGCTTCGACCAGTTTCATTCAGCGCTACCTTCAGATCGGCTATAACCGCGCCGCGCGCCTCGTGGAGCGGATGGAGGCGGAAGGCGTTGTCGGCGCACCAAATCACGTCGGGAAACGGGAAGTGCTGCTGACCATTCGCCGGGAAACCTAAGCGAAATAATGCGAACGTATTAACCTTCCTTTAGACGCTTACCCGAAATGATACGGGTAAGCGTTCAACACAGGAAAGGTGGGTAGGTGGGTGGCATCGGGTAAGATCAATATTCTGTTTCTCTCGGCGGGCAATGCCATGCGGTCGATTTTGGCCGAGGCGCTGCTGAACCGGATCGCGTCTGAGCGTTTTCGCGCGTTTTCGGCAGGCAGCAGCCCCTTGTGCCGGGTCGATCCGCAGGCGGTCGCGCTGCTGCGAACCCTTGGGTACGATACCAAGGCGTTGCGCTCCAAATGCTGGGTGGAGTTTCTCGCCCCCACCGCGCCGGTAATGGATGTGATCGTTCTCATCGGCGGCACGATGCTGCGCACCGCTTGGCCGGGTGAGCCTTTGGTTCTAGAATGGCACATCCCGACCGAGCTTCAGCCGGATCACATCCTGTCGGACCAGGTTGCCCACATCTACGGTCTATTGGAAGCGCGCATCGCGCATCTTGCTTCGCAACCCTTGGACCTCTTCAAAGAGGCTTCCGGTGAAGAGAGCATAAGTTTGGTTGCTTAGGATAGATATTTTTTCTCAAAAAAGAAGTAGGTTTTCAGGCGTTCAAAAAATTAAACTCTGATTTTTTGAAATAATATCGTCATAAAAAATGCCCATATTACAGAGATTCAGGTGTTTCTGATCGATCTATGGGAGCCCAATGTGAGTATCCATTCGTCTCAGTTTACTGTTTTGTTTCTCTGCACGGGAAATTCTGCCCGCTCTATTCTCGCAGAAGCAATTTTAACCCAACTGGCCGGCGATCGGTTTCAGGCCTATTCGGCGGGCAGCCACCCCAAGAGCGAGGTCAATCCCTTTGCGCTCGACCTGCTGCGCCAGAAGGGCCATGACGTTACGGGCCTGCGCTCCAAAAGCTGGACCGAGTTCAGCCGACCGGGGGCACCGGCGATGGATTTCATCTTTACCGTCTGCGACGCCGCCCACCGGGAATCCTGCCCCGCGTGGCCCGGCGCGCCGATGACGGCCCATTGGGGCATGGCGGACCCCGCCGCTGTCATCGGGACCGATGCTGAAAAGCGCATCGCCTTCGAACGAACCTACGATCTGATGCGGCGGCGCATTCAAATCTATATAAATTTACCCCTCGGAACGCTCACGAAGCTTTCCCTGCTGAATTCGCTTACCGAGATTGGCCGGGCCGCCTAAAGGCCTCAATCCCCCGAAGCCCAGGCACTCACCTCGACAAGGCTGCGCTGACCCTGCACCAGCGCCGCCGCCGCCATGCCCGTGACCGCGCCGAATTTGAAGCCGTGGCCGGAACAGGCGGAAACCGCCAGCAGTCTATCCTGCTGGTGAAAAACGAAGCTCTCGCGCGGCTCGACCGTATAGAAGCAGACTTTCGGCTCTAGAATCCGGTAGCCGTCGAGATTGCGGAGATGCCCCCGACATTGCTCCACAACGGCGCGGGCCTCTTCAAGCGTCGCGGTGCGCGGGCCGTCCGGGTCGCCCTGGCGGGAGAATCGGTGATCGCCGATCTTCAGGCCCGTGCCGGGGATCGGCGGCACCAGATAATAGCCCGCATTATTGGCGCTGATGTTCAGCATCATCGGCATGCGCCGCCACGCCGCCACCGTCTCAGCGGGCGGCGCGACATAGACGATTACCTGCCGCGAGGGGGTAACGCGCGCGCCAAGCTCCGGCAGCAGCTTCGTTAGCCACGCCCCCGCCGCCACGACCACGCATCGCCGCCGAGGCGCTCGCCGCTGGCAAGCCTGACCTCTCCGCCCACGGGATCGACCGCGATCACCGGGCTGTGCGGGCGAATATCGAGCCCGGTGAAGGCCAAATGCCGCGCGAGACTTTGTATAATGCGTCCGCAGCGCAACGCCCCGCCGCTGCTCAGCCGATAGCCGCCGCTGGCAATCGCGGCCTCTTCCAGCAACGGATAATCGCGCGCTAAATCGGCCTCCGTCAGCCATTCCACCGCGTGCCCTTCGCGCAGGCCGATTTTTGCCAGCGTGTCGACGGTGGCGCGATTATCGGCGTGGCTCGGCCCGCCCAAGACCAGCGTGCCGGTTTCGACATAATGGCACTCGCCCAGATCGGACCACATCTCGTCCCAGGCAGCATAGGCTTCCGCTACCATGCGCGTGAAACCGAGGCGGGTGCCATAGGGGTAGCGGATCAAGCGATGGTCATCGACCGAGCTTCCAACCGGGTTGGGCAACGGCCCCTGTTCCAGCACCACGACCTCCGCCCCCGCCTTCTGCAAGGCCCAGGCGGTCGAGAGCCCCGCAATGCCGCCGCCGACGATAATCACCCGCATGATGCTTCCTTTTCCCGCAGAGATGCTTAGCCAAGCATAGGCGGCGGGGGAGGGGAAGGGGGGAGACGTAAATCATGACGAAAAAAAGACAAATAACGAAAATGCAGCCTAAGTCTTGTCTGGCCAGTACCCAAAAAAAAGCCCCGCGGAAAACCGCGGGGACAAGTTGAACAGGGAGGCTTCACGTCTGGGAGACGTAGGGTTTGAAAAAAACCCCTGGCCGGGAGGGAACCCGGCCGATTGCTGCGTCGCAACAATCACAAGAACAGACTTAAGGTCTTAAGCGTCTCAAAACTAGAGGCAAAATTCCGCGCCAGACATGCGCAACCCGCATGTCTTTGTCTCCCGGACATTTACGGAGCCTTAAA
>NZ_LAJY01000449.1 GCF_000963705.1 Elstera litoralis
TGCAGGSCCAGAAGCTTCAAACCGCCGTCTGTTTATTCGATGTAATCAACGGCAATCAGCCGACGCAGGAGACGTTTAGCGACGATATCCAAGCGTTTCGGAACAGTACGGGCAACGTGGGGCTGAAGTACGGAATTTCCTATTACCCGTTCATCGGCACGGCGATTATGCAGGCCGGGGAGATTGTTTTCACCAATTTATTCGGCGGCGATATCAAGGCGTTGGCACCGCTCTTGGACTCCCCCGAGTACCCCAACCCGGTCGCCCGGCAGATCCTCAACCAGATCGAAACGCCCCCCGCTGATCCCCTGACAATGAGCCAGTTACACAGTGCACTGCTGAGTGCCAGCAAGACCTACGGTGAGATCATCACGCAGGTGCTGACCGTGGCCAATATTCTGCCGCCCAGCGGCGGGATGGCGGGTGTTTATGCCGTCAATGATCAGACGATTGGCGTTTGGAATAGCCCCGCCAATACCAGCATTGTGGGGGCCGTTAGCCTTCCCATTAGTCTGACGGATGGCCAGAGCGCCGACCTTAATCTCGATCCGATCTCGGGCAAATCCATTAATCCAATTCGCGCCTTCACGGGGCAGGGTATCTTGGTGTGGGGGGCGCGCACCTTGGACGGGAATAGTCAGGATTGGCGCTATATCTCGGTCCGTCGAACGATGATTTTCCTGGAGCAATCGGTGAAGCTGGCCGCAAAGGCCTATGCGCTTGCGCCGAACGACGCCAATACCTGGGCGGCGGTGAAAGGCATGATTGCGAGCTTCCTGACCGATGTGTGGAAGCAGGGCGGGCTGCAAGGCGCTAAACCGAGCGACGCATTCTCGGTCGAGGTCGGTTTGGGCACCACCATGACGGCGCAGGATCTGTTGAATGGCTATATGCGTATTACGGTGCTTGTCGCGGTGGTGCGCCCCGCCGAATTTGTGGAGATCAGCTTCGAACAGCAGATGGCTAAGCCCGGTTAACCCTGAGCTGGTCCGTTAATGCCCGGAAGGGCGGCGTCTTTGCGCCGGAAGCGCCGGTTCTCGGCCGCTCGTTTTAATTTAGAGCCATTCTAAAAAATGAGTCCAGTCATGCTCAGCTTGATTGATATCCGATATTGCGAATTAGTCGCATTTGAAGATATCCTCGTTTCGTCTCTCGTTCCAACCTGGGGGCGACGGATTCGTTAGGAGGTGTGTCATGACCGGTCTTGCACTGCCGAATTCCTCGACGCGGTTGATGGCCCTAAAGCGGCTGCTCGCCTTCATCGGCCCCGGCTATCTGGTGGCGGTGGGCTATATGGACCCTGGCAACTGGGCGACCTCCTTGGCGGCGGGGTCGCAGTATGGTTATGCGCTGCTGTCGGTGGTGCTGATGGCCTCGATCATGGCGATGCTGTTGCAGGCGCTGGCCATTCGCGTCGGGGTGGCGACGGGGCAGGATTTGGCGCAGCTCAGCCGCGAGCGGTTTTCGCCCTGGGTTGGGCGCGGGCTGTGGGTGGCGGCGGAACTGGCGATTGTGGCGACCGATTTGGCCGAGTTGATCGGCACGGCGATTGCCCTGCAACTGCTGTTCGGCCTGCCCTTAGTGTCGGGAATTCTGCTCACCGGGCTCGATGCCGTCATTATTCTGCTGCTGCATCGGCGCGGCATGCGCCCGCTGGAAGCCTTTGTGATCGGTACGATGCTGCTGATCGTCGGTTGTTTTGTGTTTCAGATGATCGTTTTGAAGCCGGAACCAATGGCGCTGCTCGGCGGTTTGGTGCCGCGCGCGAGTTGGATGACCGATGGGCACGCCCTCTACCTCGCCGCCGGGATTTTGGGCGCGACGATTATGCCGCATAACCTCTATCTCCATACCGCCCTCGTCCAGGCGCGCCCAGTGCCCGCGCCGGAGAAACGCCAGGCGATCCGCTTTGCCACCATCGATTCGACCGTGGCGCTCACGGTGGCGCTGTTCGTCAATGGCGCAATTCTGGTGGTGGCAGCGACGACTTTCACCGGGGTTGGGGAGGGGCTCGATTTTCACCAAGCCTATACGCTGCTGATCCCGGTGGTCGGCACCGGCCTTGCGGCGACGCTGTTTGCTATCGCGCTACTGGCGTCGGGGCTGAACGCCACCGTTACGGCAACGCTGGCCGGGCAGGTGGTCATGGAAGGCTTCCTGCGCCTCAAACTCTCGCCTGCCTTGCGCCGATTGCTGACGCGCGGCCTGGCGCTGGTGCCCGCAGCGGTTGTCGCCTCGGTCTATGGCGAGGCGGCGGCGGAAGGCTTGCTGGTCTTCTCGCAAGTCGTCCTATCCTTGCAACTGCCGTTTGCCGTGATCCCGCTGCTGCTGATCGCGGGGGACAGGCGGAGAATGGGAAGCTTGATTGCCCCGCGCGGCCAACTTGTGGCGGGCTGGGCCTGTGCGGCGATTGTGCTCGGCCTCAATGGCGTGATGATCGCAAATTTAGTTTAAATTTTCATCAACTTAGCCGGGAGTAAGCGAGGGTCGCACTCCTAAAATTCGACTCGGGAAAATGCCCATTTTCTGCTTACCTTTTCTTAAGGCTTCGGTATTACTGTGAGTGGTGATCCATCGGGGATCATCTAGACAAGACTCACAAAAAGGAGCCACGCCATGCTGTTTTCGAAGAAGGAGGACCCTCTTCCGGCCCGCGAAAGCGCTAACATTCGTTCTTCGCAGCCGATCAGCATTACCGCCGAGACC
>NZ_LAJY01000045.1 GCF_000963705.1 Elstera litoralis
ATGGCTCTTGGATATTTAATAATTCTAATTATGACTAAAACCTTGATTAGGGAAATATAGATAGAATTCTACAATTATATCGAGAAACTGAGATTAGACACTTAACAGTGTAAGCTCGAAACGTTACGAAAATTACTGAGCTGCTTAATATAATATTAGGATTCGAGATTTTATAACGGATCATCGCTATGGGTTGATGTGGTGTGTCTATCCTTCCCTTTTCGTAAGAAAAATCCCGGACCGCACGACAGGACCCCCAGAAGGGGAATGAATGATTATGGTGGGTGCAGCAAAACGCTGGCGGCTGAAATTGGGCGTTTCGGGGCGGATTTTTTTAATCTCGGTCGCAGTTTGTACCTTGGGTATTGCGCTAACCAGTGGTTACGGCATGTACCGGGCGATAGATGAGTTTGATCGACTTGGAAAAGCCTCAGTCGATTCGGCCTTTCGTGTTTTTCGGGATGTCTTAGCGCAATATGGCAAAGACTACCGCCTTGTCGATGGTAAGATGATGATCGGCGATTACACGGTCACGGCGGAAGATACGGCGGCGACCGACCGGGTAACGGCGGCGACCGGCGCGGTTATGTCTATCTTGGTTGGCGACACCCGCGTCTCTACCAGTCTGCGTTTTCCGGACGGTAAGCGTCAAACGGGCGTCAAAATGGCCGATGGTCCGATCAAAACGGCAGTTTTGGGCGAAGGAAAATCCTATCGCGGCACTTCGGGAACCGGCGCTGCAGTTTATTACGTCGCGTATGAGCCAATCAAAGATGTGAATGGCAAAGTCATTGGCGCGATCGGCCTTGGCATGCTGGCGAAGAATTTCATGGAAGCCGTTGACGTGATCGTGTGGCAGCAGGGCGCTATTGCCCTCGGCATGCTCGTGCTGTCTGGGCTTGTGCTGTGGTTCGCCTTGGGCCGGGAAGTCAAACGCCTGAGCGTCTTGCGCGACCGGATTGAGGCGGTTGAAGCGGGGGATGTGAAAACAGCGGTCGCCTATACCGAGCGCGAGGATGAAATCGGCGCGCTGGCCCGCGCGGTCGATAGTTTCCGCGTGGCCACCATCGATCAAACCGCGCAGATGGAAGCGGCGGCGATTGAAGCCCAGCGCGCCCAGGAACGCCGCTCGGCTATCGAAACCGCCACCGCGCATTTTTCCAGCGAAATGGAAGCGCTGTCGCGCAGCATTGGTGAGGCGGCGGATTTCATGCTTCAGCGCGTCGATGAGTTGAAGGGCTCGGTTTCGGCGGCCGAAGCCAATAGCCGGACGATTTTGAACACGGCGGAAACCGCCTCCAATAATGTCGGTACGGTCGCCGCGGCGGCAGAGGAACTGTCGGGTTCTATCCGCGATATTTCGCGGCAGATGGCGCGGGCGGCGGATACCGCTGGGCGCGGCGTGACGGAAGCGACCGCAACCAATGCCACCGTGCAGGAACTCGCCCGCTCGGCGGACCGGATCGGCGAAGTGGTTCGGCTGATTAACGATATCGCCGGACAAACCAATCTGCTGGCGCTGAATGCCACCATCGAGGCGGCGCGGGCTGGGGAAGCGGGCAAGGGCTTTGCGGTCGTGGCCTCGGAAGTGAAAAACCTCGCGGCGCAAACGGCCAAAGCCACCGACGAAATCCAAACTCAAATCGCCGGTATCCAGGCCGAAACCAACCATGTGGTTGCTACCATTGGCGGCATTTCGGGCACGATCGAACAGATCAGCGAAATCGCCACCTCGGTTGCCGCTGCCGTGGAACAGCAGGGCGCGGCGACGGACGAAATCGCCCGCAATGTCCAGCAGGCCGCAACGGGCACCCATCAGGTAACGGACCATGTCAGCGCTATGTCGAAAACGACGAGTTCGATCAACGGCGCGGCGGGGGCCTTGCAAACCGTGGCGAGCGATTTGCGCCAGCGGGCAGCAGGGCTGCAAACGGCGGTAACGGTCTTCGTCGATCAACTGCACCGGGTCGGGTCTGAAGCGGCGTAACCGGCTTCGATCCTGAGGAAGAAGACGGCGGCTCCAGGGCCGCCGTCTTTGTTTAGCCCCCCTGCTTTGCCTGATAGCGCTTCAGCCCCTCGGCGGCCTGGCGGCGGATTTTGCCCTGCACCAGCGGGCTCCATCCCAACACCAGCCCCATAGGGCCGAGGGCCTGGGCCGACCAGCGCCACAGGTTGAAGCTGTCGATATGGCGAATGATCTTCCCGTCTTGGAAGGTGAAGCGCGCCGAAACCCGATTCTCCACGGGCCGTTTGGTGGCGGAGAAACTGTAGCGGGCGACCCAATGGACCGCCCCTTCGTGCGCATCGGCCTTGATGTCGCTAAAGCTAATATCGAGATCGCTTGCACGCGCCAGCAGCATCGCCCACATATCGCCCGCCTCCCCGCCGACGAGGCGCGGAAAGACGGGGTCGCTAAACACGACCTCGGGATGGTAACACTCGGCCATCGCCTGGGCTTGGCGCGCCTGGAAACTGCTATAGAATTGCCCAATGAGGGCCGCATGGGCTTCGGACATGGTTTCGACCTCTTCCTCCCGGATCTTGGTTGTTCTTGCCCGTAAGCTTGGCACAGAGAGGGAAAAAATGGTGGTAAAAAAGCTAAACCTGTTCGCGCTATCGCTGAGTTTCGCGCTTGCTATCGGGAGTGCTGCCGCGCAAAACGCCGCAGCGGATCGCGCCGCAAAGCCGGGAACAGGTCAGCCTGTCCTTCGCCCCCGTGGTCAAACAGGCCGCGCCCGCCGTGGTGAATATCTACACCAAGAAGCGCGTGCGCGAGCAGGCGGCGCTGTCGCCTCTCTTGAACGATCCCTTCTTCCGCCAGTTCTTCGGCGACCGACTGCCGGTCGGCCCCAGCCGGGAGCGGGTGCAAAACTCGCTCGGCTCCGGCGTCATCCTTCGGGCTGACGGGCTGGTGGTGACGAATTACCACGTCATCAAAGACGCCGATGAAATTAGCGTGGTTCTGGCCGACCGGCGCGAGTTCGACGCGAAACTGGTGCGTTCGGACGAGCGGGTTGATCTTGCCGTCTTGAAGATCGATGCCGGTAAGGAAGTGCTGCCGGTGCTCCCGTTGATCGATAGCGACCAGTTGCAGGTCGGCGATTTGGTGCTGGCCATCGGCAATCCCTTCGGCGTCGGGCAGACCGTGACGCAAGGGATCGTCTCGGCGCTGGCGCGCACCAATGCCGGGATCACCGACTATAATTTCTTCATCCAGACCGACGCCGCCATCAACCCTGGCAATTCCGGCGGCGCGTTGGTGACGATGGACGGGCGGCTTGCGGGCATCAATACCGCCATCTATTCGCGTTCGGGCGGCTCGATTGGCATCGGCTTTGCCATTCCGGCGAATATGGTGCGCACGGTGCTGTCGGATGATGCGGCGCGCAACGGCAAGATCGTCCGTGCCTGGTTCGGTGGTTCCGGCCAGCCGGTGACGCAGGACGTGGCGGCCAGTCTTGGCCTGTCGCGGCCCTCGGGGGTCTTGATCGCCGAAGTCCACCCGGAGAGCCCGGCGGCCCAAGCGGGCATTCGCGCAGGCGACGTGATTACCGCCTTCAACGGCAATGACGTACCCGATCCCGAAGCCCTGCGCTTCCGCATCGCCACCCAGCCGATTGGTGAAACGGCCAGCTTTACGATTGTGCGCCGGGGCCAGTCGATCACCGCCAGCGCCAAGCTGATCGCGCCGCCGGAGACCCCGAAGCGCGAGGCGACTTTGTTGAAGGGGCAACAGCCGCTCGCCGGGGCCACTATCGCCAATCTCTCGCCCGCCCTGGTGGAGGAGATGGGCATCCCCGGCCCCTCGCGCGGCGTGATTCTTGTGGATATCGTAGCCCGAAGCCCGGCGGCGCGCGTCGGCTTCCAGCCCGGCGATCTGCTGCAACAGGTGAACGGCACTCAGATTGCCAGCGTCGGCGACGCCGTAACCGCTCTCGGGCGCGGCCAAAACTTGGCGCATCACCATCAAACGCGGTGACGAGGTGCTGACGGATACGTTTGGGAAGAAGTAGGGCGAAAGGGCAGATAGATGTTCAAGCGGATCGGCATACTGATGATGTTGGGGCTGGCGGCTTGTGCCACGCCCGATACCGATTCATCGGCGCGCCCATCGACGGGGCTCACTGACGTGGCTTTGATCCGGCAAACCATGCCGTCTATCGTAACAATAAAGGCCGAAACGACAGTCTGGGCACCAACCACAGAGACCTTACCGTCCGGCGATAAGCCTGCGCGGCGTATGGTCTCGCATCATCTCAGGCTAACCTCGGGGGTTATCGTTTCGGCTGCGGGGCATGTTCTGACGTTCCGTCGCTCTTTGGAGGGTATGGAGACGATCAGGGTTGTTACCCACGAGGGCTTTGGCTTTCCTGCGCGAGAAATCCGTGCCGATCCAATAACCGATTTGGTTTTGCTGCAAGTGGAGACTGATGGGCAAATCTTGACGCCAATCCCGCTCGCCCTGCACCGACAGCCCAAAAATGGTGACCGTGTTCTTTCGGTGAGTATGCTCGATTTTATTGCCCCGAAGACAGCCGTAGGGGCCATCGAAAACGCAAATTTTCATCCGGCGACGGGGCCGGGTCGCATTGTAACCAAGATTGATACGGCGACCGAGGTGCCGGGAAATGGGGGGGCGCTCGTCAGCGCGGATGGCCTGCTTCTCGGGATTATCCTTGGTCCACGGCAAGCCGTCGGGCAGACTTGGGATGGAACCTTTGCGCTGCCTCTATCCGCGTTTCGTTCCTTCTTGGATGGTCTGCCGCTCGCTCAGTCATCTGAGGCAACGGCAACCCAATGACCGATCTCTTCCCCCCCGTCGTAGCCGACACCCAGCCGCTCGCCGACCGCTTGCGCCCGGCGAAGCTTGCCGACGTGGTGGGGCAGGATCATTTGTTGGGACCGAGTGGCCCGATCGGGCGGATGCTGGCGGCCAAACGCTTGGGCTCGATGATCCTCTGGGGGCCGCCCGGCTGCGGTAAGACCACCTTGGCGCGGTTGTTAGCGGCGGAAGCCGGGCTGACCTTCGAGCCGCTGTCGGCGGTCATGTCCGGCATTGCCGAGTTGCGCAAACTGTTCGAGGCGGCGGCGAAGCGGCGCGCGCAGGGCAAGGGGACGCTGCTGTTCATCGACGAAATCCACCGCTTCAACCGGTCCCAGCAGGACGGGTTTTTGCCGGTGGTGGAGGATGGCACCGTTATTCTGGTCGGCGCGACGACGGAGAATCCCTCCTTCTCCCTGAATGCCGCCGTGCTGTCGCGGGCGCAGGTCTTCGTGCTGAAGCGCCTTGAGGAAAAAGGCATGGCGCTGCTGTTGGACCGCGCCGAAGCGTTGACCGGCCAGCCGCTGCCGCTGACGGTGGAAGCGCGCGAGCTGTTGCTGACCTTGGCCGATGGCGACGGGCGCTATCTGCTCAATCTTGCCGAAGCTTTATTCGCGCTAAAAGACCTGCCGCCGCTCGATTCGGCAGGGCTGCTGGCGTCGGTCCAAAAGCGCGCGCCGCTCTACGATAAGGACCGGGAGGAGCATTATAATCTCATCTCGGCGTTGCATAAGTCGCTGCGCGGCTCGGACGTGGATGCGGCGCTCTATTGGTTTCAGCGCATGCTGCTGGGCGGGGAAGACCCGCATTTCATCGCCCGGCGACTGACGCGCTTTGCGGCGGAAGATATTGGGCTGGCCGATCCGCTGGCGCTCCCCCAGGCGATTGCCGCCTGGGACGCTTACGATAAGCTCGGCTCGCCGGAAGGGGAATTGGCGCTGGCCCAAGCCGTGGTCTATCTGGCGACCGCCCCCAAATCGAACGCCACCTACCGGGCTTTCAAGAATGCCGCCAAGGCCGCGCGCGATACCGGCTCGATGATGCCGCCCAAACATATTCTCAACGCGCCGACGCGGCTGATGAAGGATATCGGCTATGGCGCGGGCTATGCCTACGATCACGATACGGCCGATGGGTTTTCCGGGCAGAATTACTTCCCCGAGAACCTGCCGCGCACGCGCTTTTACGATCCGCCCGAACGCGGCTTCGAGCGCGAGATTCGCAAGCGGCTGGAGTATTGGGACAAGCTGCGGGCGAAGCGCCAGGAGGGGGGCGAATGAAGTCGGTTCTACTGGTGGCTTTGGGGGGCGGATTGGGCTCGGCGGCGCGCTATCTGATGGTGCTCGGCGTCGGGCGTTGGCTCGGGACCGGGTTTCCGTGGGGCACGCTGTCGGTGAATTTGCTCGGCTGTTTTCTGATGGGGCTGCTGACGGCGCTGTTCACCGGGCCGCTGCCGGTCTCCTCCGATACGCGGCTGTTTTTCACTACGGGCCTCCTTGGCGGCTTCACCACGTTTTTCGGCCTTTGGGCTCGATGCCTCGGGCTTGATCGACCGGGGGGATAGTGGGGCTGCGTTGATGTATCTGGCGGGATCGGTTGCCTTGGGGTATGCCGGGGTGAGGGTAGGAGCCGCCGTTATCAGGCTCTGGGGTTAAGGAGTAAAGTCATGTCGGTCGAACAACGCACCGTCAGCCAGGATGAGGCGGATATTCGGATCGACCGCTGGTTCAAGCGTCATTACCCGGAACTGCCGTTCGGGCGGCTGTCGAAGCTGATGCGCACCGGGCAAATCCGCCTCGACGGCAAGCGCGTCGAAGGCTCGGAGCGGCTGGAACCCGGCCAGACTATCCGCGTCCCGCCGTTGGGCGATCTCGACGGTCCGCCGCCGCCGCGCCCCATCGATCCGCACGTCGCCAAAGATTTGCAGCAGATGGTGCTCCACCGCGACGAGGATGTGATCGTTCTCAATAAGCCGACCGGCCTTGCGGTCCAGGGCGGCACCGGCACGACGCGGCATCTCGATGGCATGCTGGACGCGCTGAAGTTCGAGTTGAACGAGCGCCCGCGCCTCGTGCATCGGCTCGATAAAGATACCTCCGGCATTCTCGTACTGGCCCGCACGGCGCTTGCGGCGAGCAAGCTGGCGGCGGCGTTCAAAGACCGTGAAACTGAGAAGATCTATTGGGCCGTCACGGCAAAAGTGCCGGTGCCCAATGAAGGCACGATTGATCTACGCCTCGCCAAAAAGGGCAGCCCGCAGGGCGAGCGCGTGGCGGTGGATGGCGAGGATGGCCAAAAAGCCATTACCGACTATGAGGTGATCGACTATGCCGCCTCGCGCGCGGCTCTCGTCCGTCTGCGCCCGATCACGGGGCGGACCCATCAGTTGCGCGTCCATTGCGCCGCCATCGGCACGCCGATCTTGGGCGATGCCAAATATGGCGGGGCCGAGGCGATCATTCACGGCGTCGAATATATGCGCTCGCTGCATCTGCACGCCCGGCGACTGAAAGTGCCGCACCCGCGCGGTGGTTTTCTGGAAGTGACGGCCCCACTTCCGCCCCATATGAAGGCTACCTTCGCCTACTTCGGCTTTACGGCCCGAAGGGAGCTAAGGGCATGGCGGCGATTGATCTGATTCTGTTCGACGTCGATGGCACGCTGGTCGATAGCCAGCACACGATTGTTGCCTGCATGGAAGCGGCCTTCGCCCGGCATGGCCTGCCGATCCCGGACGCGGCGGCGGTTCGCCATACGGTTGGGTTGGCGCTGGCCGAAGGGGTCGCGCGGCTACTGGCGCAAGACCCGGCGCTGGCCGAGGTCGATCCCTACGCCGTGGCCGAAACCTATAAGGAAGCCTATCTCGCCCGCCGCACCGCTACCCCGCCGCCGCCGAAAGACCCGCTCTACCCCGGCACGCAAGCGCTGCTGGATCGGCTGTTACGGCAGGAGCGGTTGATGGGCGTCGCGACGGGCAAGAGCAATCGCGGCGTTTCGGTGTTTCTCGAAACCCACGGCTTCCATAAGCATTTCGTGACCCATCAAACCGTCGATACCGCCCCCGGCAAGCCCGACCCGACGATGATCCGGCAGGCGGCGGCGGAAGCGGGGACGGTGCCGGCGCGGGTGTTGATGATCGGCGATACGGTCTATGATATGCAAATGGCGCGGGCGGCGGGCGCGATGGCGCTCGGCGTCGACTGGGGCTATCACGCCCCGGAGGCGCTGATGGCAGAGGGCGCACGCGCCATTCTGAAATCCTGGGACGATCTCGACCCCTATCTGACGTAACCGGACGGAGAAGGCCATGATGGACGAACGCCCCGTATTGAGTGGCCCCGCCCCGAAAGAGCCGAGCGCGCCGAAGCCGCCGCGTGCCCCGCGCTCCTGGCTGAAAACCGGCTTGTTGGTCGCGGGCGGCGGCGTTGCGCTCACCGTGATCGGCGTCGGCGGTCTGCTGTTCCTCGTCGATCCCAACGATCACCGCGACCGGATTGCAGCGGAACTGCAAGCGGCGACGGGCCGGGCCGTGACGCTGGCCGGGCCGATCACCCTCCACGCGTTCGCTCTCCCCCGCTTTGGTCGTGGAAGGCGTCACGCTGGCCAATATGCCCGGCGGCTCGCGCCCGCAGATGGCAACGATTGGGCGGCTCGAAGTGCAAGTGGCGCTGGTGCCGCTTATTCTGAACGGGCGGCTTCAAGTCGAAAAACTGGCGCTCAGCAAGGCCGATATTCTGTTGGAGACCGACGCTAAGGGTAAAGGCAATTGGGTGTTTTCGCCCGAAGCCTCGCCCTCGACCCCGCAAGGGGGCGCGGCCCCAGCGGCGAGCCGCAGCGGCGGCGGGGACAGTCTGCCGATCCTGAAGGAAGTTTTGGTCAGCGATAGCCGCGTTGTTTACCGCAGCGGCAAAACCCAGCAGCGGCTCGATTTGAGCCGCCTCAGCTTCGCTCTGCCCGATGGCGGCAAGCCCGTGCCGGTGGCGATCAAGGCAGCGCTGAACGATGCGCCCTTCGATCTTGCCGGGGAAATCGGCGCGCTCGCCAGTCTGGTTGCCGCCGAAGGGGCCTATCCGGTCAAGCTGAAGGGGCAGGTCGCGGGGCTCGATCTGGAGGCGGCGGGCACGCTTGGGCTCGGCAAGCAGCAAGGTCAGGTCGATGGTACGCTGACGCTCGCGGGTGAAAGCCTAACCAGTTTGAAGAAAGCCGCCACCGGCTTCGGCATCGCCTCGGCGGACTGGCCGGACAAGCTGCCGAAATTCACTCTCACGGCCCAGGCGGCGTTTGCGGCGGATAAGCTCACCCTCACCCGCGCGGTTCTGACCACGGGCAAAACGGAGGCGACGGCGACGGGCACGGTCAATCTGACCGGCCCGAGCTTTGGGCTGACGGTCACGGCGCGCTCGCCGGATTTAAAGGCGCAACTGATGGCCCTGGGCCGTCTCGAAACCGCTTTCGTGCCGGACGCCGGGGCGTCGCTGACGGCGAAGCTCGCGGGCACGGCCACGGCACCCCAGGTGTCCGATTTGGTGCTGGATTGGGGCACAACGCGCGTCACCGGGCGGGCGGGAGTCGATCTGGCGGCAAAACTGCCGCGCATCACGGCGGATCTCGCCAGCCCGGAAATCGACCTAACGCCCTTCCTCGGCAAACCCACAGCAGCCCCGGCTTCGGCAGCCTCGGGCAGCAGTGCGGCCCCGGCAGGCGCGGGTAAGGCCGATGATCGGGTGATCCCCGATACGCCCATTGATCTGGTCGCCCTCACGCAAGCCCCGGTGGAAGCCGATGTGAAGCTCGCGGTTGGACGGTTGAAGTCCGGGCGCGGTGAGGTGAAAGACGCCAGCATCGCTGTTGTTCTGCGTAACCGGCAACTCGCGATCAAACCGCTGCGTTTTTCGGCGGCGGACGGCAAACTGGCGCTGGAAGCGCTGATCGAACCCAACGGCAAGCTGTGGCTGACCGGCGAGGCGGCGGGGGTCGATACGGCACAGCTTTCGGCCCTACTGGGCGACGAGCCGGTATTGAAGGCGAAGGCTGATCTCGGCTTCAAGATTTCCGCCGAGGGCAAAACCTTACGCGCGCTGGCGGCCAGTTTCGACGGGCCGGTGAGTTTCGCGACCGGGCCGGGGCAGTTGGTCGGCTCGGCGGCGGAAGCGCTCTCGAGCAAATACCTCACCTTCCTGTCGCTGAAACCCGCCGATGTCACGCAGCTTACCTGCACCGTGGTGCGGGCTCAGTTCGCGCGCGGACAAGGTAGCGTGCAGCAATTGGCGGTCGACACGCCCGGCCTCACGGTACGCGGCGGCGGTGGCCTGTCGTTGGCGAGTGAGGCGCTAGATCTCAGCTTCGATCCGCAGCTTGCCCCCGGCAATCCAGCGCAACTGGCGGCCGTGCCGTTCCATGTGCGCGGCAGTTTCGCGAAGCCCGCCGTGACCCCCGATGCCGCTGGAACGGCGCGCGCGGCGGTGGGCGTGGCGCAGGCCTTGGGCGTCGGCGGGCAGAAGACGCAAGGCGCGCTCGGGATCGTCGGGGCCTTACTCGGGCAGCAGAGCGCAACGCCCAGCGCGCCGAGCGGCCAACCCGGCACCCCCTGCGGCCAGCGCGTCGCCAGTGCCGCGCCGTCGGCAACTACCCCGGCCCAGCCGGGCCAGATCAATCCCGCGACCAAACCCGCCGCCAATGATCCTGCCGGGGCGATCAAGGGCCTCTTCAAGGGGTTGCTCGGCGGCTCGAACTAACGAGACAGCATGAAGCGTTTTTATAAGGAAGCCGCCGCCGCTCCCGTAGAAGGGGGCTTCGGCGTGACCCTGGACGGCAAACCCGTCCGCACCCCCGCAGGCGCGATTCTGACAGCGGCAACCCCAGCCCTGGCCGAAGCGCTGGCGGCGGAATGGGCCGAGCAAACCGGCGAGGTCCGCCCGCTGGCGATGCCGCTCAACCGGCTCGCCCTCACTCAGCAGGATCGGGTTGCGCCGCGTCGTGAGGCCGTGACCACTGAAGCGCTGGCCTATGTGGAAAGTGATCTGCTCTGCTACCGCAGCGGTGACGATGCCACCCTCGCGGCCCGGCAGATCGACGCCTGGAACCCGTTGCTCGATTGGTTCAGCGCATCCTATGGCGTGACGCTGGCGATCACGGACGGGTTGATGCCGATCCCGCAAGACACGGAGGCCTTAGCCCCGTTGCGGTCAAAGCTGGACGGGTTCTCCGACGCCGAACTGACCGCTTTCGCTCTCTTGGCCCCCGCCGCAGGCTCTTTCGTGCTGGCCTTGGCGCTGCTCGACGGTCGCTTGAGCGCCGAGGAAACCTATGCTCTCAGCCAACTCGACGAGAGCTATCAGATCGAAAAATGGGGCGAGGACGAGGAAGCCGCCGAGCGGCGGTTGGCCCTCGCGCTGGAGTTTCAGGATATCGGGCGGTTTTTGGCGCTCAACCGGAGCTAACGGGCCGCTCCATACCCTCCCCGGGCGGTAACGCGCATTCCATCACCCACTGCGGCCCGGCGGGGCCGTCGCGCGTATGGCTGATGACAAACCCGGCGCGGGCATAGAGCCGCAGGGCGGTATGATTGCGCTGATTGACGGCGAGGATCAGCCGCTGGGCCGCCGGATAATTTTCCCGCACGAAGCCGGGAAGCAGGCCCATCGCCGTAAAGCCGACGCCCTGCCCCTGCCGCGCTGGATCGATGCTGAGCGCCGTCAGCGCGACCGCCGCCGGATCGGGTTCCGGCAGATATTTGTCCCGGTGTTCGCCGACGCAGAGCAGGAATAAGCCGATGGGCGTTTCCCCATCAAGGATTGTCACCGGCTTCCGGTTCGGATCGCCCGTGATCCGCGCGAGAACCTGCACGGGCGTGCTGGTGAAAACCTGCTGATCCTCCGGCAGGGTGAGGGTCAGCAGGGTCGGCAAATGCGCGGGCTGATAGGCGCGTAGCTCAATCACTCAAAAGAGAGCCCTGCTGGCGATGGGCGAGCGGCTGGGTGCCGACCACTTTCGCAACTTGGAAACCGGGGCGGACATTGTGGGTATCGCGCATGACCAGAATGAACCCATCGGTGGTAGCCTTAATCGGCGTGCGTGCGTGGGTGAGCGGATTGACGATCTCGGCCACCACATCGCCCTTTTTTACCCGGTCGCCGAGGGCAACCTTATAGACCATCACGCCTGCAACCGGCGTCACCAGCAGGTCGGAGGCGGTCAGATCGGTCGCGTCATTCACCAGCGCGGGGAGCGGGCCGGGGTCGCCCGCAATCACGCCGCGCCGTTGCAGGAAACGATAGAGGGCGGCGGCATCCTGGCCCGCGAGCTCGTCGGTCACGTCGCTTTCGCCGCGCAATTCAACCGTGGTGGCGAGACAGGCGGGCGGAATCGGTTTATCGGGAAAGGTGCGCGCCAGATACCACCAAGGGCCGCCCATCGCTTCATCCAGCGACGAGCCGCCCGAATCTTCCGCCAGCAAGGTGGCGTGCGACCCGAGATCTGCAGCAAGGTCTTTCGCGTCCGGCCATAGCGGCGTGCCGAGATAGAGATGCATCAGGGCGCGGGTGTCGCAGTGCAGATCAAGGGCAATATCGGCGTCGATGGCGCGGCTGAGGATGGCGACGCGCAAATGATCCATTTCGGTGATCGGCTCGATCTCGGCCAGGATCTCCCGCATGGTCTGACGGATGAGCGCCACATTGTCAGCCGCATCGTCGGTAAGCTGATTGCCGATGCGTTTGGCCACTTCTGGCCCGAGCACGGGATAGCCGCGATTGAAATTGCCGACGCGGCCCAGCTCGAACCGGCCCACGTGGGTATTATTCACCCATTGCGCTAAACCAATCGGGTTGGTGAAGGGCACCAGAATGATTTCGCCCAAAATCTCGCCGCGCGCCGCCGCCGCATCGAGCAAACGTCCGAGGTGATCGCAGAGCAGGAGCCCCGGCAGTTCATCGGCGTGTAACCCTGCGTGAATATAGCTTTCGGCCCGGTGCCCGGCGTGCCGTAGCGCAGCGCCGTCCAACTGCGGGTGGTGCCCAGGGCGGGATCGGGGAAGGACACACTATCGCGCGTGATCGGATTAGGGGTCGGCATTTTCAGCGGTACATCCTTATGGCGTCCGCGCTCGGCACGGAGGAGGCGGCAGGATAGCAACGGAAAAGGGGCGCTCCAAGCCTCAGCCCGCAGCGCCCCTTCAATCCAAAGATTATGCTGAAATTCAGCGCTAATCCCTTAGTTCATTTTGATGCCCGTGCCCTCGACCAGCAGAATCTTCGTCGTGCCGCCATCGATGCCGAAATCATCATCGTTAATCAGCATCAGGCGACCGTCGCCCGCAAGCGCCATTCCTTCAACCTTCACCGGCACTTCTGGATAGGCAGCGCTATCGAAGCGGATGGTCTTCTTCAGGGCTTTGGCAGCGGGATTATCCGCCGGGGTGGCTTCCAGCGACGGCGTGGTTGCGACATCGTCCCAGGCTGAGCCGAGGATATTGGTGTCGGCGGTCAGCGCCACTTCGTAGAGGCGCGTGGTCTTTTCCGTCCGCTCCAGCACGACGACCCGATCACCCGACAGCGCCATCATTTCGGAAATGCGGACGGTGCTGTTGTTCGGGCTCTTTTCGCCGGGATAGGTTGCGACCGGGTCCATCGGATAGGCCCATTCGCCGACGAGCTTGCCGCTGGCGCGATCGAGCTTATAGAGGCGGGAATTCACCGCGCCCTGGTAGGTTTTCGCGTCCGGGTTCGCCAGCGGGTTTTGCATGATGAAGTAGATCGAGGCTTCGTCCGGCGACAGGCTGATCGATTCGATACCCCGGTTCAGGCTGCGCTTGGTCAGAATCGCGGGCAGGCTGCCGATGGTTTCATAATCGGCGGCGGCGAAATCTTTTTCGGTGCCGGTCGGCACCAGGCGGCGTTGAATGCGCGCTTCGGCATCGAGCTGCATCAGGCTCGGGCCGTTTTCATCGCCGATCCACATGGTGCCGTCTTTCAGCACAATGATGGCTTCCATATCGATGCCATTGGCGTCTTGGCTCAGCTTCGCGCCGGTGCCATCGAGCGGGATTTCGGTGGAGGCGACCGTCAGCGGGTTAAGCAGGCCCGAGGTGGGTTTGCCGCTTTTGGTTTTCACCGGCGTTACGCCGACGAGCTTGAAGGTGCTGGTCGCGGGGTCGAGTTCGACCTGATAGATCGACGGGCTATAGGCCGGGCGCGGGTAGACGCGGCCATTCTTCGGCGCTTCCTTGCACAGCTCTTCCTTATTCGCGCCATAGCCTTCGAGATCGCCGCAAGCGATGTTCGGGCCACGATCGGAGACGGTGTAGAAGCGCAAGGCGGCATCCCCCGTGCGGCGGAAAGCCCCCGAGCCGATGCCGATGGTCAGCGGCATTTCTTTGGTCGAGGTCTTCAGGGTGTAAGGGGCATCCTTCAGCCCGGCGTCGGTCGAGGTGAAAACGCTGATCGTCACCTTCGGCGCGGTCTGCGGGGCCTGGGCGGCGGCAACGGCGGCGAGCGACAGGCCGCCCAGCAAGGTCAAGAGCGAAAGAGCACGCATCGATAATCTCCCAAAAGAACACACGAGGATGGTGCCGGTTCTAGCGCGAGATTATGACAGTCTGAGGGGCCTTTCCCCCTTGCCGCGCGCGCCCCGAACCCCCACGCTTAAGGTATGTTGTTTTCGATGCCGCCCGAAAAGCCTGCCGTTCCTTCCGTCGCTCGCGTGCGCACTGTGGACGCGATTGCCGATATTCCCGCTGCCGCTTGGGATTCCTGTGCGGGCGCGGCTAATCCTTTTGTCAGCCACGCGTTTTTTGGCGGCGCTGGAGGAGAGCGGCTCGGTCAGCCTGCGCACGGGTTGGGTGCCCCGGCATTTAGTCGCCGAAAGTTCGGACGGGCGGATCGTCGGGCTCGTGCCGCTCTATCTGAAAGGCCATTCCTGGGGCGAATATGTCTTCGACCAGGGGTGGGCCGACGCGTTTCAGCGCGCGGGCGGCAGCTATTACCCCAAGCTGCAAGGCGGGGTGCCGTTTACGCCGGTGCCGGGGCCGCGCCTGCTGGTAGCCCCCGACGCGCCGATGGAGACGCGGCAGAAGCTGGCGGAAGCCTTAGCGGAGATCGGCACGCGCCTGGGGCTGTCGTCGGTCCATGTCACCTTCGCCGAGGATGCCGATATGGACGCGCTGACGGCGGCGGGGTTCCTGGAGCGCCACGGCTATCAGTTTCACTGGCAGAACCGGGGCTACGGAAATTTCGATGATTTCTTGGGCGAGCTTGCCAGCCGCAAACGCAAAGCCATCCGCAAGGAGCGCGAGAGTGTGGCGGCGAGCGGGCTTGCGATCCACACGCGCGTGGGCGGGGACATTCAGGCGCGGCATTGGGACGCTTTTTATGATTTCTACCTGGCAACGGTCGATAAACGCTGGGGGTCGGCTTATCTGACGCGGCCGTTCTTCGATCGGATTGCCGAGACGCTGGCGGAACGGGTGGTCTTGATCGTCGCCGAAGATGGGCGCGGCACGCCGGTTGCGGGCGCGCTCAATCTGCGCGGGGCCGATACACTCTATGGGCGCAATTGGGGCGCAATTGTCGATGTGCCCTTTTTGCACTTCGAACTCTGCTACTATCGCGCGCTGGATTACGCCATCGCCGAGGGGCTGCCCAAGGTGGAAGCAGGGGCTCAGGGCGAGCATAAATTGCAGCGCGGGTATCTGCCGACGCGGACCCGCTCGGCCCATTGGATCGCCAACCCCAGCTTTCGGCGGGCCGTGGCAAATTTTCTGGAGCAGGAGCGCCCGGCGATTGCCGAACAGATGGTGGCGCTGCTGCCCTTGTCGCCGTTCAAGCGTTCGGGTGAGGCCTAAGCGTGTGCATTGCGGGGGCTGGATTCATCCATCGGCTAGTGCCATAGTCGCGCCCGACGGTCGATTAGGAACAGCGTAAGGGAATAGCATGTCGCTCGGTACTCGGCTTTATACGTGGCGGAATGGTGAATTGGTCGGCGAAGACGAATTCGGCAACCGCTATTACCGCGAAAAGAAAGTGGCCTCCGTGCGCGATGCGAAGCGCTGGGTGCTCTACAAGGGCGAGCCCGAAGCCTCGAAAGTGCCGCCGCAGTGGCACCGTTGGTTGCATAAGACGACCGATGACGTGCCGTCGAAGAGCGCCGCCGTGCGCCCGTGGCAAAAGCCGCATCTGCCGAACCTCACCGGCACGGAGCTTGCCTATCGTCCGCCCGGTCACGCGCTGGCGGGCAATCGCCGCGATAAGGCCACCGGCGATTATGAAGCCTGGACGCCCGAAGACTAAGATTTCGCTTCGATAAAGGGGTAGCGCGCGCATGCAGCGGAATGTTGTGGAAACTCTGGTTGGGGCCTTCGTCCTAATCGTTGCGCTGGCTTTTGGCTGGTACGCCTATACCACGACGTCGATCCGGGGCACGCGCGGGGCCTATGAGCTGTCGGCGCGCTTCGATCGGGCCGATGGGCTCGCCATCGGTACCGATGTTCGGGTGAGCGGCATCAAGGTCGGCTCGGTCACGGCGATTGCGCTCGATCCAGCCACTTTCTTCGCGCAGGTGCGTTTCGCCTTACGGTCCGACGTGAAACTGCCCGAAGATACGGTGGCGGAAATCGCTGCCGAAGGGCTGCTGGGCGGGCGCTATCTGAATATCAGCCCCGGCAACGCCGACCGCGTGCTAGCGGCGGGCGAGGCGGTGAAATTCACCAAATCCTCGGCCGATTTCATGCAGATGATCGGGAAGTTCCTGTTTTCATCGACCGAAGACAAATCGAAAGCAGGCGCGCCCCAACCGTGATGCTGCGCTCTGCTTTGGTTCTGACGGGCCTGATGCTGGCCGCCGGGGGGGCGCT
>NZ_LAJY01000450.1 GCF_000963705.1 Elstera litoralis
AACCCGCGCGCCGCCGGAGCATCGAGTGCGCCCAGCAACGAGAGACCGAAGGCGGAGGCTAGGAGGGTCGTAAGGCTAGAGCCGGTTTTGCTCAAAAGCCCAGCGCCGCCAAGCCCCGCCAACGCCGAAACCAGCGCCGGAATCGCGGTCAGATCGTCAAAAGCGTGGCTATGGCTGGCGGGCGGAAAAAAATCGGGCTTGCCGGTAATCGCCCCCCAATCGACAGCCTCATCGCCGATGGCGGCCACCACAGCCGACCCGTCCCAGCGCAGCAGGCTTGCGGCGGCGATGTCGATGACGAAAGCGCCCTCGGTCGGCGGCTCGAAGCTCCAGGCATTGACCGGGGACGCCCCCGGCGGCGCGCCCACCCATTCGGCGATCTGGCCTTCCCTGCCCGCAAAACGCCCCCGTCGCTGCGGGGCCAATCAGCCAGCGTTGCTGGTGATTGGGGGTGAGCGGCGGGGTACTAATCGTCGCCCGCACGGGCTGTCGCCAGGACGAGCCCGCGAGGCGCAGCAGCATATTATTGAGAATAAAGGCGGCATCGCGCAAAACGGTGCCGGTCCCGTCATCCGGGCCTGCGCCCGGATACAGAAGTTGCGTGTGCATGAGGATGGTTCCTTAGCGGATGTAAACGAGGGTCACGTGGTCCGAGATCGGACGCATCGCGCGCCAACGCGGGTTCTGCGGTTGACCGTTCAGAATCGGCACCTGCCCTAACAGGCCAATCAGGTTCCATTCGGGCCGAGCACTGCGCGGGAGATAGGGTAAAGACGCCTCATAGGCAGGATTCACAGCCAAAACGCGGTGAACGGAGCCGTCCGCAGGGTCGGTCCAGTTTTCATAAACCGGGTCGCCGAACTCATCCTTCAGATACATGCCGGCCCAATTATGCTCGGCGGCATTCCCGATGAGGCAGTCGCGCGTTTTGCGAGGACGAACAACGCCCATTATGTCGTCCAGACGATCGTAACGAGAGTCGTAAAGACGAATCAGCCCGCCGTCGCCGATGACGACGCAGCCGCCAACGGGCAAAGGTTCCAGCCCCTCAAACCACTCCGCGTAATCCGCCGCCGGGCTCGTGAAACTTGCCCCCGTCACGGCACCATCCAACCCAACTCGGAATTGCAGATTCGCCACATCTGTTGTGCATTTAATCCAGTTTTTCCCAGCGATTGCGGGCTGGGAAATCGCAAGCCCCGCACAATCGCTAAAATTGATGGGCTGCGAACCATCGATCAGGGTCCCCCCGACGATGCACGATCCCCCCGACCCGCCGGACGCGCCGATTGAACCATTGTGAACCCCAAGGAGCCCGGAGGCCGTCCAAGTCGCGACGCTGCCCGCATCGGTCGCCCCCCGAACGC
>NZ_LAJY01000451.1 GCF_000963705.1 Elstera litoralis
GATAATCCGGAATACGGCGCGGCATGCCCGAGAGGCCCAAGAAGTGCATCGGGAAGAACGTCAGGTTCACGCCGACGAAGGTGATCCAGAAGTGCAGTTTCCCCAGAAATTCCGGATACTGACGACCCGACATCTTGCCGATCCAATAGTAGAACCCGGCGTACATGGCGAAGACCGCGCCCAGCGACAGCACGTAATGGAAATGGGCGATGACGTAATAGGTATTATGCAGCGCCACATCCACCCCGGCATTCGCCAGCACGACGCCGGTAACACCGCCGACCGTGAACAGGAAGATGAAGCCCATCGCGAACAGCATCGGCGTGCGGAAAGTGATCGAGCCGCCCCACATGGTCGCGATCCACGAGAAGATCTTAACCCCCGTCGGCACCGCAATCACCAGCGTTGCCGCCGTGAAGTAAGCGCGCGTGTTCACATCCAGACCAACCGTATACATGTGATGCGCCCACACCACGAAGCCGACCACGCCGATGGCGACCATTGCATAGGCCATGCCGAGGTAGCCGAAGATCGGCTTGCGCGAGAAGGTGGAGATGATGTGGCTGACGATACCGAAGGCCGGCAAAATCATAATGTACACTTCGGGATGGCCGAAGAACCAGAACAGATGCAAGAACAGCATCGGGTCGCCGCCGCCGGCCGGATCGAAGAAGCTGGTGCCGAAGTTACGGTCGGTCAGCAGCATCGTGATCGCGCCGCCGAGAACCGGAACGGCCAGCAGCAGCAGGAACGCCGTCACCAACATCGCCCACACGAACAGCGGCATCTTATGCAGCGTCATGCCCGGCGTGCGCATATTGAAGATGGTGGTGATGAAATTGATCGCGCCCAGGATCGACGAGGCCCCGGCCAGATGGAGCGCGAAAATCGCCATGTCCATCGAGGCGTTTGGCGTGCCGAGTTTGGAGGAGAGCGGTGGATAAATCGTCCAACCGACCCCCGCCCCGGCATTCTCACCGCCGACAAAGGCCGAGCCCAGCAGCAGCGCGAAAGCCGGAATAATCAGCCAAAAGCTGATATTATTGAGGCGCGGAAACGCCATATCCGGCGCACCGATCATAATCGGCACGAACCAATTGCCGAAGCCGCCAATCAGCGCGGGCATAACCACGAAGAAGACCATGATGACGCCGTGGGCCGTGGTGAACACGTTCCACACATGGCCATTGGCCATATACTGCATGCCCGGGTTCTGAAGCTCCATCCGCATGTAAACGGAGAAAGCCGACCCTATCAGCCCCGCGAAAACCGCAAAGATGATGTAGAGCGTGCCAATGTCCTTATGGTTGGTCGAGAGCAGCCACCGACGCCACCCCGTAGGGGACTCATGGTGGTGATCGTCGTGGCTATGGTCGTGACCATGCGCTGCCGTTGGGTTCGCCATGGGTATCTCTCCTGATCCTAAGATCGCTTACTGGGCCACGGCCTGCGCCACGGCATTGCCGGGGGCGCCAGGCCGGTTGGCGGCGAATTTGGTCTGCGCTTCTTTGGCCCAGGCCGCGAATTTCTCTTTCGACACAACCTCAACCGCAATCGGCATAAAACCGTGATTGATGCCGCAGATCTGATTGCACTGACCGAAGAAAATGCCTTCCTTCTGCGCCTGCAACCATGTTTCGTTGGTGCGGCCGGGGAACGCGTAAATCTGCACGCCGAACGGCGGCACCAGCCAGGAATGCATCACGTCGGCGGACGTCACGAGCACGCGCACTTGCGTGTCGACCGGCACGACCAGACGGTTATCGACGCCCAGCAGGCGCGGCATTTTTTGTTCGGCGGCGGCTTTATCGTCCAGCATATAGCTGTCGAACGTAAAATTGCCATTGTCCGGATATTCATAGGACCAGTACCACTGATGCCCCGTGACCTTGATGGTCATTTCGGCATTGGGCGCACGATCCAGGAAATACAGCAGACGAAACGACGGCGCGGCGATGGCGACCAGAATCAGCACCGGGGCCAGCGTCCAAACGATTTCCAGCATCGTATGATGCGTGGTCGTGCTCGGGTTCGGGTTTGCCTTTGCGTTGAAGCGGAAAATCACCACCAGCAGCAGCACCAGCACGAACAGAACGATGCCGGTGATGATCCAGAGCATCAGATCGTGGAAATGGTGAATGCGATCCTTCACGGGCGAGGCCGCGTCGATCATCCCCATCGCCCAATTCGCCGGGACCGACGGTTCGACGGCCAAGCTGCTAGCAGCCCCCAACATCAGCGGGAGCAGCGCCAAAATGGCCACAAGCCAACCCCAATTACGCGACATGCTCATCCTTCCTCCGGTCCTCTCAGCCTCTTCCGCTTTTCGGCGTCCTCAGCCTGCGCCGAGTACCGAAAAACGAGCTAGGGCGAACGCATAGCGTTTCCACCCCCGGCGACCCTCAGGGCAGCCTGGATAATGGCCGCATTTTGGCGTGAGCAACCCGATCTGTCAAAGACTTGCCGCAATGATTTGGATCAATGCAGAATCTACCAGGGTATTTTGCAACGCAATATCAGCCTTGTGCGCCGCACATAGCGCATTCAACGCATTGATCTTCCGGCCCGAACACCCCATTGCTTAAGGGGCTGATCGCACACTGCGCGCCGTCTTTAGGAGTCACCCATGTCCGTTTCCGCCGCCTCCGCCCTCACCCAGAGCGACGCGCTTTTCTTCTCCGCCGCCGGGCTCGACCGAAGCGCGACGGAAACCCTGGTCGCCGACACGCTGCGGGCAGTGGATGATGGCGAACTCTATCTCGAATATACCCAGTCCGAGAGCTTCTCTTTCGACGATGGCCGCCTGAAGAGCGCGAGCTACGATACCACGCAAGGCTTTGGTCTGCGGGCGGTTTTGGGCGATACCACCGCCTATGCCCATGCCTCGGTGCTCGATTTATCGGCCCTGCGCCGCGCCGGAGAAACCGTCAGCGCCGTGCGCAAGGGCTATGACGGCAGCGTTGCGCTCAGCGCCGCCCCTGCCCCCGGCGGCATCGCGCTCTATTCCGACCTCAACCCGCTGCTGAACGTCGGCTTCGACGCCAAGATCAAGCTGCTGGAAGCCATCGACGCCTACGCCCGCGCCCGCGATCCGCGCGTGCGTCAGGTGATGGCCTCCCTCTATGGCGAATGGTCGGCGGTGCAGATCGTGCGCGGCAATGGCGCGCGTTTTGCCGATATCCGCCCGCTCGTGCGACTGAATGTCGCCGTGATGGTCGGCGAGGGCGATCGGATGGAATCGGGCTCGGCGGGCGCGGGCGGGCGCACGGCCTATGATCTCTACCTCCAGCCCCAGCGCTGGCAGGCGATGGTCGATGAAGCGCTGCGGCTGGCCCTCGTTAACCTCGGGTCGGTCCCCGCCCCGGCGGGCGAAATGACCGTCGTGCTCGGCGCGGGCTGGCCCGGCGTACTCCTGCATGAAGCCGTAGGGCATGGGCTCGAAGGTGATTTCAACCGCAAGCAAACCTCCGCCTTCTCCGGCCTGCTCGGCCAGCGGGTCGCCGCCCCTGGCGTCACCGTGGTCGATGACGGCACCATCCCCGACCGGCGCGGCTCCCTGACCGTCGACGACGAGGGCACCCCGACCGGGCGCACGGTACTGATCGAAGACGGGATTCTGAAGGGCTTCCTGCAAGACCGGCTGAACGCGCGCCTCATGGGCGTGGCCCCCACCGGCAACGGGCGGCGGCAATCCTATGCCCACGCGCCGATGCCGCGCATGACCAACACCTTCATGACCGATGGCGATAAAGACCCGGCGGAAATCATCGCCTCGGTCAAAAAAGGCCTTTATGCCGCCAATTTCGGTGGCGGGCAGGTCGATATCACCTCCGGCAAATTCGTGTTCTCGGCGACCGAGGCCTATCTGATCGAAGACGGCAAACTCGGCCCCGCCGTGAAGGGCGCGACGCTGATCGGCAACGGCCCGGATGCCCTCACCCGCGTCAGCCTGATCGGCAACGACAGCCGCCTCGACGATGGGATCGGCACCTGCGGCAAGGACGGCCAGTCGGTCCCCGTCGCGTCGGGCAACCGACCCTGCGGATTGATGCCATGACCGTGGGGGGAACGGCTTAACCCGCGCGGGTTAAGCGAATATCCACTTCCCGCTCCACATAGGCCCATTCTTCCGTTTGCCGCAGCGCGCCGACCAAATCCTCGAAGGCTTGGGTTTGGTCGGCGGCATAGTCGAACCAGGTTAGAAAATCGAACGGTGCCGGTTCAGCCAAATCGCGGCAATGGTGAAGACGCCGGGCAATGGCGGGCAGGTAGCGCACGCCAATCGCGGTATGCCGCGAGCGTTCTTCAAAAATCTGGCGGCGCGCGTCTTGGGTGAGATTCCACCAAGCGGCGTTCTTTTTTATTGGAATGAGCGCCGCGCATGTGGACTCAGCCCGGCCCGGTGGCACCTGGACCGCCGCAAGGCTCGCCTGTTCGGTTTGCGTGGCGTAGCGCCCGTAGCTCGTGACCCCGGACAAAGCCCAAGCGCTGTTTTCGACAGGCCCGTTACCCTGCACGACGGCAAGCCTAGCTGCCATCGGCAGCGTCTCACCAATGACGGAGCGGATCGCCAGAACCGACCATTCCCCCTGATTGCCGCCAATAAACCGATAGAGACGCGGGTTGACGTTCATTGTGTTACGCTGCCTGTCCGTGGGTTGCCCCATCCGCAAAGCAAGCATTGGACCAAAGCGGCGCTTAGCCCAGCGCGTTAACCAGTTTCATAGCAACCCCCAGCGAGCCCGCGACTTTGATCTTGCCAAAAGTATAACCCAGCATCGGATCGAGCTGACCATCGATCAGCTTATTCAGGTTTTCGGTGGAAATGCGAATGGTGCA
>NZ_LAJY01000452.1 GCF_000963705.1 Elstera litoralis
GGTGTCGAGACGCAATAGCAGCCACGCCTGCGCCGCGAGGCCGGCGGGATCATCGGCCCCGGCCGCCTCCAGAACGGCGAGCGCCTGTTCCGGGTCGCCCGCTTGCTCCAGCGCGCTAGCGAAATGACGGCGCAGCACGGCCCAATCGGGCGCATCGGAGGGAAGGCACTCGAACAGCGCGCGATAGAGATCTACCGCCACCTGCGGCGCTCCCGTGCGCAAAGCCAGCCACGCTGCTTGTTGCAGCCGCTCCGGCGCGTGCGATTTGCCCACCGCGTAGCGGCTCCAAGCGGCGGCTTCGTCGAGATGCCCGAGATCGTGCAAGACCCAGGCGAGGGTAAAGGCGGCGCTATCGAGCGCCGGATCGCCGCAGCACGCCCGGCGCAACGCGCCCGCCGCCGCCAAAAGATCGCCCTGGCGCTGATAGACGAGCCCGAGATACCACCAAAGCGCCCAGGCCTCGGGATGGGCTTTCAGCGCCGGTTTCAGCAAAGCCGCCGCCGCCTCGGGTTGATCCGCGTCCAAGTGGAACCAAGCGAGCGCCGCAATCGGGTCGGGCGCGCGGGGGGCATAGGCGCGGGCTTGCTCGGCCAGACCGCGCGCCGTGCGCCGGTCCCCCCGATCATAAGCCGCCCAAGCCTGGGCAATCAGATCGAATAAGGCCGCGTCGGTCCGCATGCGCCGCTAGACCCGCCCGGCAGAAAAACCGAGGCAGCGCGCCCGATACTCCTGAAGCGTCTCGTACCACCGACGCGCCGCCTGCGCCGCCGAGGGCCGCAGTAAGGCCGATTGGTCTGCACAGGCCGCTTCGGCCCGTGCCCGCTCCGCGCCCGTTTCCATCAAGGTATCGAGCGCCGTAAACCAAGCCTCGCCTGGGGCCGTCAGCGCGAGCGACAGGCCCGCTGCACCGATGCCCGCCGCCAACAACGGCGCATCGCCCACCATCAGCGGCACCCGCGCGCGCATCACCTCGCAAGGGTCTCCCAGGGCGGCACCCCCACACAGTTTGGTAATAGCCCCAAGCGCAAGGGCGGAACACTCTCATCGATGGCGAGAATCTGCGTATTCGTCAGCCGCGACACGCGCCCGAGCAGGGCGGGGACCTGGGCGACCGTCGCCGGAAAGATAAAGCGATAGGCCGGGCGCGCTTCGGCTAAGGCGACCGCGACGGCACCGCCCTCGGCCCGCTGGCCACCCAAAACCAGAATCGCCGCCCCATCGCCCTCGAAACGCGCTTTCTCCGGCGCGGGCAGGGGTAGGGCTATCACCGGGCCACTCTGCAAGCGCGCCAAACGCGCCGCTTCCACTGGGGTCGTCGCCGCAAGCGCGAGCAAGCCAGTGTTTTCCAGCGCGCCGAGATCGAGCGGCTGATCGCCCGTCACCACTAGAATAACCGGCAGCCCCATCGCCACGAGCGGCCCGGCCAAGGGCAAGGCCTCAGCGCCAACCAGCACGGCAAGAGACGGGCGCTCCATCACCGCCAACAGGCCGATGTCGGCCAGCGGCGCATCGCTGCGATAGACTGGAAAGCCTTCGGCGTCGCTGCGCTCGACGCGCAAACGTCCGGCCCCGGCCCAACCCGACAGGAGAATCGGGGCAACGCCGACCCCGCGCAAGGCCCCACTCAGCGCCTGAAGCGCCCGGCCCGTTTCGGCACTGGGCACCCCCGCGACCGCGAGCAAAAGACGAAGCGGATTAGCGTTCGGCATGAACGGCCAGGTGCGAGAGGAGGTTTCCGGCAATCAACGGCGTTGCCGCTGTTTCGGCAAAGGCTTTTTGACGCGCGCGCGCCGCGCAATCGGCGTGATCGGCCCCATAGAGATGGCGCAAAGCCGCCTCCCACACCGCAAGGGGCGCGTGGGCATCGACGAGAATACCGCCCTCTCCGACCGTTTCGGGCAAGGCCCCCCGGTCGCTCGCCAGAACCGGAATTCCGTTGAGCTGGGCTTCGATCACTGTGCGGCCGAACGCTTCTTCCCACAGGCTCGGCATCAGCAAAAGCCGCGCCTGGGTGTAGAGCGTGCGCATATCCCGCGTCGGCGTGACCCAGGTGATATTGCCCAAGGCCTCGGCGCGCCGCTGACAATAGGCGCGCCAGCGCGGCTCCAAGTGCCAGCTTTCGGCCACCAGAAACGGCAAGTCCGGGCAGGCCGCCGCGAGGCCGAACATAATCTCCATCCCCTTGATCGGGGTCGGATTGACGAACAGAATTTTCTCGCCGGTTTCGCGCACCAAATAGCGTTCTGGGGCCACAACCGGCGGCACAACCAAACTGTCGATACCGCAGAGGGCACGCCAGCGGTCCGCCGTAAACTGGGAATTCGAAAGATACAGCAGCGCCGGATCGGGGTAGAGGGTTCCGGCGAGCTGATGCATTTCGACGTTATGCAGATAAACCGCCGTTGGACGCCCCGTCTCTAGCGCGGCAATAATCGTCGGCAACAGCGCCGTGCCGCTCTGAACAATAATCGCCGTGGGCTCCCAGCTTGCCGCGACCAGCGCCAGCGCCTGATCGGGGTCGGGCACGCGAATGACCGTATAGCCCAAAGCATCGTCGCGCTGGGGCCGCAAATCACCACCGTCGCGGCTATGCTCCCTCAGGCCGCAGAGAACCGCAACCGATGCGCCAATATCTTGAAGCGCAAGGCAAAGATCGTGCGTCGTCGTTTGCAGTCCGCCGATAATCTCCGGCAGATGCGGATAGGTCGAAACGAACAACAACCGCATGCACACGCCCAGCCTTTTTTACAAAACCAGCGGAATGTTCCGCCGAGAAGGGTTACGAGACTGGCACGGGCGGTGTGGCTTGGCGCGTGTTATTTTGCACCACATCCAGATTCTGCGTGGTCCGGTTTGAGCTCGGAGGATTATTTTCCAGCGTGGTCGAGACCTCCGAACTCACACGATCCCTCGCAAGATCACCACCACCCCCCGATCCCAACCGACTACCAGCAGAACCCGTGCTAATCAACCCCCCCCCAGCGGGGCCTCCCACATTATTGGAGCCGCCGCCACCGCCGCCAGAAAATTGATTCAAGCTTGACTGAAGGGTGTTTGGATCCGTCCGCGTCGTCGGACCAAGCCCGCCCGAACCAAGGCTCGTACCAAATCCCGGTCGGGTTACAGTGTTCGTATTGCCACTAGTGTCGGAAACCCGCATTTGCTGGCCGAACAAAAAGGTAGCGCTCGTATTGTTACCACTCTGTTCGACCGTCGAAATACCGCCGCGAATCCCGATGGTGCCCGAGGCGGTTTTAACCGTCGTTTCATTGGTCTTGCTGATCTGACCACCGACGACGCGCAGCAGGCCCGAGGCGAGCGAAACGCCGATTTTGCCCTTCTTGGCGTTCGGATCATAGACGAACTCATCGATCGTCAGCTCCGAATTCGGGCCAAGCGTCATCGAGGATTGATCCATAAACAGGAT
>NZ_LAJY01000453.1 GCF_000963705.1 Elstera litoralis
CATGGCCGAGTTCGGCGCGTGCCACCGCAATGAATCCTCGGGTTCCTTGCACGGGATTATGCGCGTGCGCGCTTTTACCCAGGATGATGCGCATATCTTCTGCCGAGAAGATCAGACAACCGAAGAATCGCTGAATTACATTAAGCTTCAGCTTGGCGTCTACCGCGACCTTGGTTTCCCGCTGGATCGGGTCAGCGTTAAACTCGCCCTCCGCCCGGACGTGCGGGCAGGGTCTGATGAAAGCTGGGATAAGGCCGAACAGGTTCTGCGCGACGCGCTGATTGCCGCCGGGCTGCCGTTCGAAGAACTGCCGAACGAAGGCGCTTTCTACGGCCCGAAGGTGGAGTTCCACCTGACCGACGCCATCGGGCGGACGTGGCAATGCGGGACGCTTCAAGTGGATTACGTACTGCCGGAGCGGCTCGACGCCTCCTACATCGGCGAAGACAGCGCCCGCCACCGCCCGGTGATGCTCCACCGCGCGATTTTGGGCAGCCTTGAGCGCTTCATCGGTATCCTCATCGAACATTATGCGGGCAAGCTGCCGCTGTGGTTAGCCCCGCTGCAAGTGGTGGTCGCCAATATCACGAGCGATGCCGAACCTTACGCGCAAGAGGTTCTCGCGGCCTGTAAAGCCGCCGGTTTGCGGGCGGAAATCGACACGCGCAATGAAAAAATCAACTACAAGGTCCGCGAGCATTCGCTGGCAAAAGTGCCGGTAATGCTGGTTGTGGGCCGCCGGGAAGCCGAGAATCGCAGCGTCGCTATCCGCCGGATGGACGGGGATGCGCAGGAAGTGCTTGATCTTGCGGCAGCCCTGACTAGATTAGGGGAAGAAGCGAAGGTCCCGGCGGCATAGCCCCGGGACTCTCTTCGTCTTTGTTTATCGTTGGCGTTCAATAGGAGTGAGCCATAGCTAGGATCCCACAAGACATGGTGCCGACCCGCGACGGGCCCCGCATCAATAACGAGATTACCTCGATGCAGGTCCGCCTGGTCGGGGCGGACGGCGAAATGGTCGGTATTGTTTCGCTGCGTGAAGCGCTGGAACGGGCCGAAGATGAGGGCATGGACTTGGTTGAAGTCGCAGCCCAAGCCATTCCGCCTGTCTGTAAGATTCTCGACTATGGTAAGTTCAATTTCGAAGAGCAAAAGCGTAAAGCTGAAGCTCGGAAGAAGCAAAAAATCATCGAAGTGAAGGAAATCAAACTTCGCCCGATGATCGATGATAATGATTATGCCGTTAAAATGCGGGCC
>NZ_LAJY01000454.1 GCF_000963705.1 Elstera litoralis
ACATGGGCGCGGCCTCTACCCGTTGACACGCCCACTTTCCTGCTTTCACAGTAGCTAAACAGTAGCTAGTTTTTTGGCGGGGAAAATGCCAATCACCAAACGCGATGTCGATGGGATGACCGAAGCGGGGGTTTTATGGGATAGCGGCAAGGGAGCCGTGACCGGATTCGGCGTGCGGTTTCAGGGGCGAGCAAAGAGCTTCGTGCTGAAATATAGTTTCGATGGAAAAGCGCGCTGGTTCACCATCGGGCGGTTCGGGGCACCTTGGACCGTCGAGAATGCCCGCGCCGAAGCCCGCCGCTTGACCGGCCTAGTCGCCGCATTGATCGATCCAATGGCAGCAAAACAAGCCGTCAAGGTGGAACGCCGAGAAGCCTTCACCCTCGGCGAGCTGAGCGACCGCTATATGGAAGCCGCCGAAGCTGGGCTTATTCTCACCCGGTTCAATCGCCCTAAAAAGGCAACGACGCTGGAAATCGATAAGGGCCGCATCAAGCGCCATATCAAGCCGCTGATCGGTGCCATCCCGGTAAAAGAGATCGATCCGCCCACCGTGCGCCGAATGATTAGCGATATTACGCTGGGCAAAACCAAAGACGATGAGAAGACCGGCACGCGCGGTCGCGCTATCGTTCGCGGCGGTGCGGGAACCGCTGCCCGTGTTGCCGATCTGCTCTCAGGGATCATGGCCTGGGCCGTCGAAGAGCAAATCATTCCCAGCAACCCCGTGCACGGGGTGAAGCGTTATCGCGGCGAGCCGAAGGAACGGTTTCTCAGCGAAGCCGAACTCGCCCGCTTGGGAGCAGCCCTCCGGGCGGGTGTTTCTGCCGATGGCCGGGTGGTGCATCCCTATGCCGTGCGCGTGCTTTGGCTCCTTAGCCTGACCGGCTGCCGCCTCGGGGAAATCGCCGGGTTGCGGTGGAGCGAGGTGGACACAAAAGACCGCTGCTTACGCCTCGACGATACCAAGACCGGGCGCAGTATGCGGGCAATCGGTTCCATCCCGTGCCGCTTGCTAACCGACTGGCCGCCGCAGGTCGGCTCCCCCTTCGTCTTCCCTGGCACGCGCGGTAACGGGGAAACGGCCTATCAGGGCACGAAGCGCGAGGTGGTGAAGATTATGGCGGCGGCAGAAATTGCGGATGCGGGCTGCCATACCCTGCGGCACACTTTCGGCTCGGTCGCCTCCGAACTCGGCTATTCTGACGCGACGATTGCGGGACTGCTCGGGCATAAGGGACGCGGCGTCACCTCGCGCTATGTGCATCGTCCCGATGCTGCGCTCGTGGCTGCGGCTGAAGCGGTGGCGAACCGCTTGGCGGAACTGATGGGGCTGGAGGGCGTGCTTGAATAGACCCTCTGCCGGGAAACGATCTTTTCCCCTATAATAATGGCAACAGGATCGGAGCTCGCTGTGAAACCCTCGCTCGCCTTGACGCAAAACCGGGATGCCATTCGGGCGGCGGTCAGCCGTTTTCCGACGCGGAACCCGCGTGTCTTCGGGTCGGCCCTGCACGGTACGGACCACGAAGGGAGCGACCTCGACCTACTGGTAGATGCGATGCCGGGGGCAACCCTTTTCGATCTCGGCGGCTTGCAGGTGGAGCTTGAGGACCTGCTTGGGGTATCGGTCGATCTGCTGACGCCCGAAGATTTGCCCCCGAAAGTGCGCGCCAAGGTTTTAGCGGAAGCTCAGCCTCTATGACGGACAGTCGGTTAACCGATTATCTCGACCATATCCGAGAAGCCGCCGCCAATGCGTGCAGCTTCTTAGAGGGATTG
>NZ_LAJY01000455.1 GCF_000963705.1 Elstera litoralis
CCGTCGAGGCGGCGGTGACGGAACAGCAGCGTGTCGCCGCTTATCGGCTGCGCGCCAAGGGCGACCAGCGCCGGGGGCAGCGGCACCGGCAGCGGGGCGGCGAGGGTAATGTACAGCTCTTTACCGTCGAGCCGCGCCAGCAGCGCTTCCTTGGTATCATTGGCGCGCACTTGGCCGTCGGCGATAATGGCGATGCGGTCGCACAGCTCTTCAGCTTCTTGCAGATAATGGGTGGTGAGCAGCACGGTCACGCCCTGGCGATTGAGATCGCGGACATTGGCCCAAAGCTGCTGGCGCAATTCGATATCGACCCCGGCGGTTGGCTCGTCCAGCACTAGGATCGGCGGGGAATGCACCATCGCTTTTGCCACCATCAAGCGCCGCCGCATACCGCCGGACAGAGTGCGCGCGTAGGAATTGGCCTTGTCGGTCAGGCCGACGGTTTCCAGCAGCGCATCGGTCCGCCGGGCGGCTTTGGGGACCCCGTAGAGCCCGGCTTGCAGGTCCAGCAGCGCGCGCGGCGTGAAGAAAGCATCGATGTTCAATTCTTGCGGCACGATGCCGATGGCGGCGCGGGTGCGGCGCGGGTCTTCGTCGAGGTCGCAGCCCCAGATCGTGACCTGGCCCGAGGTTTTTAGCACCAACCCGGCCATGATGTTGATGAGGGTCGATTTTCCGGCCCCGTTCGGCCCGAGCAGGGCGAAGAGCGAGCCCTGCGGGATATCGAGATCGATCCCCCTCAGCGCATGCTTCGCCGGGCCTTTGCCGCGGCGACGATAGGTTTTCTCAAGGGCACGGATCGAAATAGCAGACGGATTAGGCATGGAGCAGTCCAAAGACGAATACCCTTTTAGTCATGCCCGGTTTTCAAGGTTCCGACCAGAGGGAAACGCGTCGCTGGTTCGGGCGGGCTCCCCCGCTGAACGCGGCACTCTCCCGGCTTTCTCGGTAAGCTTGTGCTAAATATTGCCGTTTTTATTCCGAAGCTTGACTGTTGATATCGGTTGTATTTCAGTTTTATGACGGAGAATAAAAAATTATATAGCGTGGAAAAATATCGATATTGCTCCGATATGCCGCTATTGGATTTGTGCTTTATTTAATCGCCCAACCGAGCGGCGATTCTGTTTCAGGAGATCACCATGCGCAGGATGATTGCTATGAAAAAAACCTTGGCGATGTTTGCTCCTCTCAGTCTGTTGCTGGCCGGAACGGCATTGGCGCAAGCGCCTTCGGGCAAGCTTGTGCTTTATACGTCGCAGCCGCAGAAGGATGCGCAGGAAACCGTTGCGGCCTTTAATAAGGTCGTGCCGGGCGTGCAGGTGGATTTCGTCCGCGACGGCACGACCCAGCTCATGAGCAAGCTGCGCGCCGAAATCGCCGCCGGAGCCCCGCAGCCCGATCTGCTGCTGATCGCCGACGCGATGACGATGGAACAGTTGAAGCTGGAAAATCGCCTCGCCGCCTACCGCGACGCCAAGGTCGCGGGTCTGCCGGATGGCGCGTTCGACCCAGATTACACCTATTTCGGCACCAAATTCATCACCACGGGCATCATCTATAATACCAAGGCGAAGAAGCCGGAAAGCTGGAAGGACCTGCTGGCCGCCGACGCCAAGGGGCAAGTGGTGCTCCCCAGCCCGCTTTATAGCGGGGCGGCCGCCATTCACATGGGCACGCTCGCCGGGGTGAAGGATATTGGCCTCGGTTACTTCGAATCTCTCGCCCAGAACGGCGCGGTGGCCGTCCAGGGCAATGGCCAGGTTCGCACGCAAGTGGCGGGCGGACAGAAGCTCTACGGAATCATCGTCGATTTCATGGGGCTGAACGCCAAGAAGGACGGCTCGCCGGTCGATTTCGTCTTCCCGAAGGAAGGGGTGACGGTCGTGACCGAACCCGTCGCCATGCTGACGACGGCGAAAAACCCGGCGGCGGCGAAAGCTTTCATCGATTTCGTCCTGTCGGCGGATGGGCAGCGCTTTGCCGCCTCGCAAGGCTATCTGCCGACGCGCGCCGATGTGGCCGCGCCGGAGGGCTTCCCCGCCCGCGAGACGATTAAGGTTCTGCCCGCGCCGGTGCAGATTTTGCTGAAAGAAGATCAGGCGAATAAGAAGCGCTTCGCCGACGCGTTTGGCGGCTAGGGGCGGCGATTAGGCGTGCGGCCTGGGGCCGATCTTTGGCTGGGACTGCTGACCGCTGCGATTATCGCGGCGGTCAGTCTGCTGCCGATGCTGCGCCTGCTGATGGAATCGCTCGATCCGGCGGTTGCGGCGCAATTGATGGGGACGCCGGCCTTCTGGCGGGCGCTCACGCGCTCGTTAGTGACAAGCCTCGGCGGATCCTTGGTTGCGCTTGTCGTCGGGACCGGCCTTGCGGTGGCCGTCGTGCTGACCGACATTCGGGGGCGGCGCTGGGTGACGCTGATGGCGTTGCTGCCCTTGCTCATCCCCTCGCAGATCATTGCGCTGGCCTGGATCGAGCTGCTGTCGCCGAATAATCCGTTATTGATTCTGCTTAATCTCGCGCCGGAACCCGGCACGCCGAACCCGCTCTATTCGCCCGGCGGCATTATTCTGCTGCTCGGCGTCGAGCATGTGCCGCTGGTGTTTCTCGCCGCGCGCGGGG
>NZ_LAJY01000456.1 GCF_000963705.1 Elstera litoralis
GTCTTCAACTTCTGCTGGATCGTCGATTTCCCGATGTACGAGCTGAACGAAGACACGGGGCAGATCGACTTCAGCCACAATCCTTTCTCCATGCCGCAAGGCGGGTTGGACGCGCTGCTGAACCAAGACCCGCTGACGATCAATGCCTATCAGTATGATATCGTCTGCAACGGCATCGAACTCTCGTCGGGCGCGATCCGGAATCATCTGCCGGAAATCATGTATAAGGCCTTCGAAATCGCCGGCTATAAGAATGAAGACGTGGAAGCCCGCTTCGGCGGCATGCTCAACGCCTTCAAATTCGGCGCACCGCCCCACGGCGGCTCGGCCCCGGGCGTTGACCGGATGGTCATGCTGCTGGCCGACGAGCCGAATATCCGCGAAGTCGTCTGCTTCCCGATGAACCAAAAGGCCGAAGATCTGCTGATGCAGGCCCCAAGCCCGGTCGATCCGGCGCGGCTCAAGGAACTATCGATTAAAATCGATATTCCCCTGACCAAGCAGACCAAAAGCTAATGATTATCGGGATCGGTAACGATCTCTGCGACATCCGTCGCATCGAACGGTCGCTGGAGCGCTTCGGCGACCGTTTTCGCGACCGGGTGTTCGCGCCAGAAGAGCAAGCGAAGGCCGAACGGCGCGCGCACCCCGCCGCCACCTACGCCAAACGCTTCGCCGCCAAGGAAGCCTGCGCCAAGGCGCTGGGCACCGGTTTTCGCCACGGCGTGTTCTGGCGCGACATGGTGGTGATTAATCTTCCCAGCGGCAGGCCAACGCTGCGGCTGACGGGCGGGGCGCTCGAACGACTAACGGCGATCACCCCGGAAGGGATGACCGCCGATATTCACCTGACCCTGACGGATGAATATCCGCTGGCCCAGGCGATTGTGATGATTTATGGGGTGGCTCGCAGCAGTTTCATTCCGAAACGCTGAACAGCGCCGCGATTTCCGCTTCGGCCAAGCGATCAAAATCCGCCGGGACGGTAAACTGCCCCGCGAGAAAGCCCAGCGACCGCTTGCGCGGACGGGTTGGGGAGGCAAGCGCTTCCACCCGCACCAAAGGTTTCCCCGCCTTGGCAATCACAAAAGCCTCGCCCTTCGCGGCCGCCTCGACGAGGCGGGAGAGATGGGTTTTGGCGTCGTTGACATTGACGGTAAGCTTGAGGTCTTCCCCTAAACTAAGTTTATTTAGCTAACTTAGTTTAGGGGAAGACCTCAAGCCCAAATAAGAACGGCGGCCACCCCCGCAAGAATGACCGCCGACTGCGTAATGATCCTCCCCGCGTTAAGGCGAGCAGGGCGCTTGCGTAGGTTAGATGAACGTCACCTGGGCGATATCGGTGATGCCGGTCACGGTGAGGATATTGGCCGCGTCGATAGTGGCGACGAGGTAGCCCGCCGAGAAATCGATGGTGGCGGCGGGGTCGATGTCGAGGATAAGGGCGGCGACGGTGCCGCTGACGGTGTCGAGACCGCCGGTGTAGGTGAGGGTGAGGGTTGCGGCATTGGCGATGGAGATTGTATCGTTTCCGAGGCCAGCAGAAATTGTATCGTTACCGTCGCTGGTAGAAATGGCATCATCCCCCGATCCGGTTTCGATATAGTCATTGGTGACGCCAGTGAAATATTCCTGGACGACAATCAGGTTGTTACCGTCTCCTGCCCGTACATCGTTGTTACCTCGCCCGAGATAGTATGTATCGTTTCC
>NZ_LAJY01000457.1 GCF_000963705.1 Elstera litoralis
GAATATCGAGGAATGCGAATTATAGAGAAGATATTTTCATTTTATACTGATTCCTCATCTGTATAAATCTTAATAAACACCTTCTTCTCTTTATCTGCATATCTCGATTTTTGCAAAACCTATAGGAGTGAGATTAACCCATGAGCGACCATGCCTTAGAAAAACAAACAGTTCTATACAATATACTGAATACGCCGCGCCGCCCCTGGCCGCATGGGCATTCCTATATTAGTCCCGTCTTTTCCGAGCCGTTTTACGACAGCCTCCGGGCGCATCTCCCCCCTGCCGAGGCCTATACCCCGCTTGGCGCGACGGGTAAGGCGGCGGAGGGCGATTACGGGATGCGGTCGGGCTTTTTGCTCGATGCCCCGCATAAAGCGCGCGTCAGCCCTGCGGTGGGCGACTTCTGGCAAAGCCTGTTCGACCGGGTTTTCGATGCCGAGTTTGCCGAAACGCTGGTCGCCCATTTCCGCGAGGCCATCGACGCGCGGCTTGCGGCGGAAGGCGCGGTTTGGCCGACGTCGATCAAGCGCGACATGATCCTCGTGCGTGATGCTAGTTCGGACGGGGTGAAAATCCACACGTCCGACCCGAAGAACCTCATCACCCTGCTGTTCTACCTACCGGAAGACGCGCGCTACGCCCCCTGCGGCACCACCCTCTACTTGCCGAAACAGCGCGATTTCCGCTGCTGGGGCGGCCCGCACCACGGGTTCGCCGACTTCGATAAAGTCTGGACGGCCCCGTTTCTGCCGAACAGCCTGTATATGTTCGTAAAATCCGACGATAGTTTTCACGGCGTCGAGCCAATCCAGATCGAGGGAATGCGCCGGGATTTACTGCTGTTTTACGTGCATCGCTAATAAGAAAAGGGCCAGGAAATTTCCTGGCCCCTCTCGCCGACACTTATCCTCGTCGGCTTAGCTTTCCAGCGCGGCTTCCGTCGGCGGCGTAATGCCGTGCTGTTTGGCAGCGGCTTCCGACACGAACAGTTGCGGCTTCGGTAGAATAACCGGCAGCGTGGCGGGGTCGGCCCCTTTGAAAATCTTCAGGGCTTGTTCGGCGGCGGCATGGCCCATCGCCTCGTTCGACGGCACATAGGCCGCGAGCCAACCCGCCAGCGTGTAGGTTTGCGTGCCGCCATAGAGACGGACCTTATCGCCGACGGCGTCCTGCACTTCCTTCGCAACCGACGCGAGGTAATTATCGGCCCCGGCGTAGAGCGAATCGGCGACAATCTTGCCCGATTTGATCTCTTCCAGCACGTCCTTGAGGGCGGTGGTATCGGGGGTCACGCGGCGCGAGATCACATTCACGCCCGCCTTCTGTGCCCACTCGCGCACTTCGCGCTCGATGATATTCGAGTTCGGTTCGCGCGAGTTGAACAGAACCAGCAGATCCTTGATCGGCTTCAGCTTGGTGAAAGTGTCGAACTGCATCGTGATCGGCACGCCATTGGTCACGCCGGTCATATTGGCACCGGGCGCTTCTTTGCTGGCAACCAGATTGGCCCCGACCGGATCGAAGACGATATTGAAAACAACCGGCGTGTTATTTTTCACCGTCGCCTTGGTAACCTGCGTCGAAACCGTGCCGTAGCTATAGATCAAATCGAACTTCTTAGCGGCAATATCGCCCTCGACAACGCGGATCGCCGTTGCGAGTTTCGAGCGGTCTTGCTCGGCATTAATTTCCGAGTAATGAATTGTCGCGCCCGAGTCTTTTAACTTCTGAGCGAAGGCTTTATCTGCCGGCATC
>NZ_LAJY01000458.1 GCF_000963705.1 Elstera litoralis
ACCCGCCGGGAATCGCGTGCGCGAGGGCAGCGCTCGCGGGCGGCACGATGCGGTCGGCTTTCGGTATGAGCGCGAGGTTGGTACAACCACCTGGGCGGGGCGGATCGGGCGGCCCGCCACCCGCCAGCGCCCCTGCGCCGGGTGATTGTCCCGATACCAGCCGCCCAGGGTTTCCCGGGCCACCGGGGCGACCAAGGGCACGCCGTCGTTCAGCCAATCCTCCAGCGCCACGAAAGCCCGTGCGGGGCCACCCTCCGGGGCGAGGCGCGAGAAAGCTTCGAACTTGCGGGCGATTTGCAGCGGATCGATCCCGGCGAACAAAGTTTGGATGACATCGATGGGCAAGCCCCCGTGCCAGTCTATCGCCTGAGTCAGCGCGGGCAGCGCCGCCGCTAGCCGCCGCGCCTGGCCGGGGTCGCTGTGGAAATCCCAGGGGGTTGCCAGCAGCAGCAGCCGGTCGACCAAGCTTGGGTGCCGTTCGGCCGCCGCCAGCGCCCAGGAGCCCGCCCATGCAGTAGCCGAGCAGCCCAACGCGCCCCCCGGCCTGGGCGCTCGCCAGCGCCAGCGCGTCGAACACGGGGCCTTCGATATAGTCGGTCAGGGTGAAGTCGGCCTCCTCCACCCCCGGCGCGCCCCAATCCATCAGCAGCGGGCGAATGCCCGTACCCGCGAGCCAGCGCAAGAAGCTGCGCTCTTCCGTGAGATCGAGAATATAGGCGCGGTTGATGAGCGACGGCAGACACAGCAGCATGGGGCCGGTCGCGCCGGGCGCGCTGTAATCGAGCAGGCGGATATTGCCCCAGCGTGCCCGCTCCTGCGGGTCGGGCAGGTTTCGGCGATAGGGATGGTCGCGGTAGCGCTGCACGCCCGTCAGAAAGGCACCGAGCCGCCGCCGTCCCGCCGCTTCGACGGCCTGGATAAAGCGGATCGGATCGAAGCCTTTAGACTCTTCCGCGCCGCCGGTACGGTTTAAGGGGATGCCGGGGGCTGGGGGAAACCCGCCCGAGATCGGCGGTGGGGGCGGCATCAGCCCCTTCAAGATCGGCCAACCGTTGCTCCACAGCAGCGAGGCGGGCAGCGAGCTTGAGTAGAAGTTCCAGCAGCTCAGGAGATGCAGCGGCAGCGGGCGCGGCCCCAAACGGGGGAGCGGATCGGTGCGGTGAGGCGGCGGGGTCGACGGCACGGTGAACGGATCCCGGAGCTGAGGCAGGCGAGTGCGGGGCGGGGCGTCGGCGGCGGGGTAAGCCCCCACAACGCCCAAAGCCGCGCCATCGATTCCGTTGTCGCCGGATCGCTCGCCCAAGCAGAAACCTGCCCTTGCCACAGATCAAGGAACTGTTCGGCAAGCGCATTCAGGTCAGGCGCGTTCGGGTCGGGCGGGGGCCGGGTCGACATGGCTTCAGTATACCGCGCCGCCGTTCCGCCGTCGCCCTTCCCGTCAGCGATTCTTAGTCCCCTGTGACGATCCGATCCATCAACTGCCGTACCGTGGGCACGAACCCATTGGCGTAGAACGGGTCTTGGCCGAAACGATAGGCATTGTGCCCGGCGAACATCAACTGATGGTCGATATCGTCGGAATGGCTAATTTCCTGCAACGTCTTCTGAATGCAGAAGCTGCGCGGATCGGGTGATTTGCCGGTTGTGCCGGTTTCATTCTGCGCCCAGTTGGAGAAATTGCAGTGCGACAGACAGCCCATGCATTCCACCTGATCGGTGCGAATATTCACACTATCCTCGGGGGTGACGAACACGAGGGTGCTTTCCGGCGTGCGCAGGGCTTCGGTGAAACCTTGCGTCATCCACTGCTCGGCGTTGACCTTATCCACGGAGGTCACAAAGACGGAGCGACCGCGCGCGCCGATTTTCAACTCGGTATCATGCTCGCCGTGGGCGTGGGCAGTGAAGGCGATTTGGCGCTCCGAGCGGCCCTTGAGGTTGCGCAGAAACGCATTTTCCACCGCCGACGAGTAAAAGCCGGTGGGCGAAAAACGATTGAGATAGACATCGCCGGGTTTCAGTTCCAGCAGGCGCTTGCGCCACGCGCCGGAAATCGGGCTTTCCTGGGTTAGCAGCGGGCGCGTGCCAAACTGGAAGCCGACGGGGCCGAGATCGGGATTATCGATGAAATCCTGCCATTCGCGCAGAAACCACACGCCGCCCGCCATAATGATCGGCGTTTGATGCAGGCCAAACTCGCGCATGACTTGGCGGAGTTCCACCAAGCGCGGCAGCGGATCTTCCGGCTTATGCGGGTCTTCGGAGTTGGAGAGCCCGTTGTGCCCGCCCGCCAACCACGGGTCTTCATAGACCACGCCGCCGAGCAGATCGGGAAACCGATGGTAGGCGCGCTTCCACAGGGCACGGAAGGCGCGCGCCGAGGAGACGATGGGGTAATAGTAAACGCCGTATTTGGCGCAGATTTCCGCCACCTTATAGGGCATGCCCGCGCCGCAGGTAACGCCGTGAATCAGGCCTTTCGAGCCTTCGAGCACGCCGTTGAGAATGATTTCCGAGGCGGCCATTTCCCACAGAATATTCATGTGGATACGCCCCTGCCCCCCCGCCGTTTCATGGGCGATTTGGGCTTGGGCGATACCGCCGCTGATGGAATAGGCGATTAGCTCTTCATGGCGCTCGCGGCGGGTTTTGCCGTGATAGATCATGGGAATGATCTGGCCGTTGGCGTCATATTGATCGGCATTGACGCCCGAGAAAGTGCCAATCCCGCCCGCAGCGGCCCACGCGCCGGAGCTTTGACCGTTCGAAACGGCGATCCCTTTGCCGCCTTCTACTAGCGGCAGGACTTCCCGTCCCGACATCAAAATCGGATTCAACGCCTTCACCCAGTCCTCCATCCCATCAACGCCGGCTGAGGGCGGGCAGCCCCTGGCTCGGTCGGTCTTCTATAACAGCCGCAGGGCCGTAGATTCTACGCTTTGCTTTTCCTATCGGGTTTTTGCGTTCGTTACTAGGCCGAACCCATCCCGGTAAAAACCGCAAAGCCGATATTTTCGAAAGCCCTTGCCAGCAGCCGGGCGCTCGGGTTTGCTGGCCGCCATCGCTTTTACAGACAAAAGCTGGAGGAAGCAGGCTATGAGTTTAACGCTGTTCATTGGCAATAAAAATTATTCATCCTGGTCGTTGCGCCCGTGGCTTGCCCTGAAGTTGGCGCGCATTCCGTTCGAAGAAGTGCTGATTCCGCTGTATCAGGCCGCCTCCCGCCAAGATATTTTGCGTCATTCCCCGACCGGCAAGGTGCCCGCGCTAAAAATCGACGATACGGTGATCTGGGATTCTCTTGCCATCTGCGAATGGGCGGCGGAACAGGCTCCCGACGCGCAGCTTTGGCCGCTTGACCCATTGGCCCGCGCCGTGGCGCGCTCGGTTTCGGCGGAGATGCATTCGGGCTTCGTTGGGCTGCGCTCAGCCCTGCCGATGAATATTCGCCGCGCAACGCCGCCGCGTAATCTGACCCCCGCCGCCCAGGAAGATATCAACCGCGTCACCGCTCTGTGGCGCGACTGCCGCAAGCGCTTCGGCCTCGGCGGGCCGTTCCTCTTCGGCAACCCCACGATTGCCGACGCCATGTTCGCGCCGGTGGTAACGCGGTTTACCTCCTATCTCGTGGATGTGGATGACGATAGCCGCGCCTATATGGCCGCCGTGCTCGCCCTGCCGCCGATGGTGGAATGGATCGAGGCAGGCAAGCGCGAGCCGTGGATCATCGAGGATAGCGAGGCGGCGTAAGCGCCGATGGGCGAGGGGGCTGCGATGTAACGTCGCTTAGGCCTCCTCCTCTTAACGTTCAATTAGGGTTAATTTGGCTATATGATAGTGTGCAGTGCACAAGATGCGAGCCTGCTTAAAATTAGATTGCGGCGCGATTGAAAGTGTAACTTTCTAGGATAAAATCTTCACCATGCGCAAACCAGCCCCTCTTGCGGATCGCCGCCTCTATAATCCCGGTGCCGTGATCGTTTCTGAAGGCGATGAGGGGTATTCGCTCTATCTAATCGAGACGGGCTCAGTCGAGGTCTTCAAGACACTTCCCACGGGCGAGACTATTCTCGGGCGTATTGGCAAAGGTGGAATTTTTGGCGAAATGGCCTTGGTGGACGACTCGAAACGCATGGCCTCCGTCCGCGCTGCCGAACTCACCACCTGCCAGATTTTCCCGCGCGAGTATTTCCAATATCGTCTCGGGCGCAGCGATAAGTTGATCCAGGCCCTCATGCGAATTTTCACGGGGCATATCCGCTCGTTGACGCAGCTACAAGCCGACGTTGGGGCGGGGGAAGTGCAGCGACCAAACTATATATTCACGCAAAATGATGTGTTGGACGATTAGAGGGAAGGTA
>NZ_LAJY01000459.1 GCF_000963705.1 Elstera litoralis
AATTTTTCCTATTTTTAATTTTGAAAATACTCTATGATATAGGCAATAGTCATCGGTTTCTGACCAATTGTATTCCCAAAATGTTAATTGAGTGCCGACACCGACAACGGTGCGTTTGACTGCCGTCTCCCAGCCTTCAAGATAAAAATGCAAGCGAGCTTCAGAGGGCGCAACATCGAACTCGCTGGGGTTTGTTGTCATAGTCGTATCTATTCGCGGTGCGCGGAAGCGCGCGTAGTAATGCTCCTCGCACGCTGTAAGCGCTTGTGCAGGCTCAGGCTCAGGCTCGCAAGCGCCCAGGATCAAAATACCCGCAAGAAGCAGAAAGCGCAGCATCCGGCAGCCCCTAAAAAGTTGTGCAACCATCGCACTTCCGGCGTGTGCGGGTCCAGAACATCCCCTTGAACGGGCAGAGCCGGGCGAATTTATGGCCCGCCGCAATTGCCCCACAGTTCCTGTGTAACCTTTCCGCAAGTCCTGGCGAATCAGGGTCAGACCGCGCCGACGACCGGCACACCGCAGGAGCGTGTGATGATCCAAGATATTTTTCGCCTGGCCCATACCACCGAGCACCCCGACGCGGTTGCGGCCTTCGAGCGTGCGACTGAGGAAGTGGCCGCCCATCGCCCCGGTGCCGGGGTGGCTTTGGCTGAGGCGCTGGTTGCCGATCCGCAGTTGGTGGCAGGGCACTGTCTGAAGGGCTTTGCCCAACTCATCCTTGCCCGCGCGGAACTGCAGTTCGGGGCGGAGGCGGCGCTCCTGTCGGCAGAACAAGCGCTTCAGGCCAAGGGCGGCGGCTCGGAGGACGAAACCTTGCTGGTCTTCGCCTTGCGCCGCGCCATTGAGGGCAAATTCCACGCGGCGGCGGATGTGCTGGAGGCGATCACCACCGCGCGCCCCACAGTCTTTCTGCCGTTAAAACTTAGTCAGGCGCTGCGCTTTATGGTCGGGGATTTGGCGGGGATGTTGGCGCGCACGGAAGCCCTCGCCCCGGCCTATGATCCGGCGCTGGACGGCTACGGCTATTTCCTCGGCTGCCACGCTTTCGCGTTGGAAGAAGCCGGGCGCTATGAGGAGGCCGAGCGCATCGGCCGGGCGGCCGCGCTGGCCGAACCGAAAGACGCCTGGGGTATTCACGCCGTCGCCCATGTGTATGAAATGCGCCATCAGCCCGCCGATGGGATTGCTTGGATTAATCAACAGCGCGCTTCCTGGACCGGCTGCAACAATTTCGCCTATCATCTCGCCTGGCATCAGGGCCTGTTCCATCTAGAACAGGGGGACGCCGACGCGGCTTTGCACCTTTATGATACGGAAATCCGCGCGCAACCGACCGATGATTTCCGCGACATCACCAATGCCGCGTCCTTGCTGTGGCGCTTGACCGAACAGGGGATTCCGGTCGGCACGCGCTGGGAGGAGTTGGCGGACCGGGCGCGGCACCGCAAGTCCGATGGAACCTATATGTTTGCCGCCCTCCATCATCTGCTCTCGCTGCTGGCGACCGGCGATTTTGCCAGCGCGCGCGACTGCGTGGCGATGATCGGCGCGCGGGCGGAAGGCGCGGGCGATCAAGCGCGGGTGCGGCCCTGGTGGCGCGCG
>NZ_LAJY01000046.1 GCF_000963705.1 Elstera litoralis
ATTTTAGCGAGGACCGAGGTTAGATCGAGCGTCCGCTGGATCTGACCGCCGATTTTGGGAATGAGCTGATAGCTCTTCAGGCTCGGCAAACCGTCAAGATGCTTGAGAATCGGCAGCTCGCCCAAGATGCCATCCACCGTGGACGGCAGATAGACGACCATCGCGTGTTTCTGCATCGCATAGGAAGAGCCGACGAGGCGCTCGAACATCGCGCCTTCGGTCACGGCATCGACGATCAATTCTGCCTGATCGTGGCCAGTGCCGTGGGCGATTGTCGTGGTCGAATCGAGCGGCCCCATCGCGCGCGCAGCGATTTCGATCAGTGCCGGGCCTTGCGAAGTCATCCGAATTTCGGCATGCCCGCCGCCATTGCGGATTTCCAGCGCATCGAGCACGCCGATGATATAGCGCGAGAGTTGGTCTTGCACGTCACCCTGCGGCGGCAAGAGCCGATAGAAATCGTAGATCAGCGGCGAGCCGTTCAAGGAGCGTTTGCGCGACTCCAGAATGTCGCAAATATAATGGCGACCGTCGCGGCTGACGGTATTGACCACATATTCCAGCCCATCGAGATAGGATTGCACCAGCGCCCTAGTATTCTGCAAACCGCAGAGATTGCGCGAATGGACAATGCGCTGAAACCCGTCGCGCACGTCGGCCTCGGAATGGCAAACGTGGACATTATCGGTGGAGGCGCTATCGAGCGGCTTGATGACGATTGGCCAGCGCCCATGCGCCTGCGCCCAATCGCCCGCCTCGTCTTCCGTCGTCACCAGCTTTTGCCGGGCAGCGTGAAGACCGGCGCCGGTAATGCGCTCGATCATATCGAATTTATTGCGGCGAATGCGCGTCGTCGCCGGATCATTGCCGCGCACCCCAAGACGCGCGCCCAGAGCATCGGCCAGTTCAACCGCCGATTCATTGCCCGGCAAAACGCAGCGAATATCATAGCCTGCCAATTGCGCCATCAGCGCGTCAAGGTCGCCCGTGTGAGCAATCAGCGCCTCGAAGTCGGTCCCGCGATAAGTTCTCAGCAAGGAATCGACAAGATTTGGGCCGCTCTGAACAGCAATGCAGCGGAATCCCCGGCTGCGTAAGTAACCTGCAAATAAGACACCCGTCGAATACGGATCAACAATGAGGGCGCAGGGGGTGGACATAGGGGATTCTCCTCTTCAGCCGCAGCGGAATCGGCCATACTATAGAGTGTAACCCTATACCATCGTATGTCAAAAGTAGCAATAATGATAATAAATGGTTAATAATCGGTTCGATAATTACGCTGTCGGCGCCCCATAGGCCAGGAACGACGCGCCATCCTGCGTGACTTGCTTGAACCCCATCAGCCCCTCGGCCAGCGCCGCCCGGTGTCCTTCGACATCGCGCAACAGCACCAGCCGCTCGGCTTCGGCCAGCTTGAGCGGCGCTTGACGCAGATCGCGCACGAACAAAAACCGCAGCTTATCGCCATGCATCACCAGCAACTGCCCGACGAGCATGCCGCAGCCCAGCATATTGCGCCAACTGGTTGGGTTGGTCAGTGCCACGCGGGCAGTGAGAATCGGCCGCCCCGCACCAATGGCCATCAGGGTTCGATAGTTGAACAGGCGGCGCTGCAAGCCAAACCCGCGAAAGCGCCCGTCGACCATCGAGCTTGCAATATGGGCCACCTCATCGAGGTTGGCGGGTGGCACCGGCAGATCGGTCGCGAAATTGGGCATGCCGGGTTTCGGCAGCCCCAGAACCGTCACCGCCGCCAAGTGACTATCGATGAACAATCCAAAGGTAAAGCCGCGCTCCCCCTCCAAGTGCCAATCGACGAACTCGGGGACTTCCGGCACATACATGTCGGGGTCGGGCAGCTCCGCGAAAACCCTCTCGCGAAAGGCGATAATCGCGGCACGATCCTCTTGGCCCAAACGGCGAAACTGAAACGGTAGGCCACGCTCCGGTTCGCCGGGCGCGACCAGAACGCCGCTATCCAACCATTGTGCGCAAGAAACCAGCATATCCCGTTTCCAATCAGCCGATCACGCCCCCTTACGAGGTGATGACTTCGGCGATATTGAGCAGGCGCATCGGCGGATAGAGATCCAGCTTTTGCGCCACTGGAATGCGGATGATGAAGGAGAAACGCTTCAAGGTTTCGACCGGCACCGCCTGCGCGGGCTTGCCGCCAACGAGAATTTCGCTGGCTTTATAGCCGGCGAAACGACCGACGTTATACGCGCGGCTCACCAGCCCCATCAGCATCTCGGACTGGCGCACCGGCAGTTCGGTTGCGCAGAAAGTGGGGATTTTCAGGCCCAACGCGGTATCGGCCACGATTTTGCTGTTGTTGGAACCAACGAGGGTGTCCGGACCAATATAGATGAAATCCGCCCCTTCCTTCGCCGCCGCCTGAACCAGATCGGGGATCGCCGCCGCGATGGGCTTTTTCTCCGCATCCATCGGAACGGGCTTGTCCAGCATCTGAAACCCGAGCGGTTGCTGCAAGGTGCGCAGCTCGTCCGCTGTGACCACCATATTGCTTTCCGCCGGATTATAGATGATCGCGAGCTTCTTCACCGGCTTCATCAGGCTGATCGTGCGAACCTGCGTGTCGAGCGGTGCGATGTGGCGCGTGCCCGTGCAGTTACGGCCCGGCGCTTCCAAGGATGGCACCACTTTAGAGGCGACCGGGTTCGTCACCGAGCTAAACACGACCGGAATATCGAGAATGAACTTGCTCTTATCCGCCGCGTCATGGGCTCCCAGAACCGCCTGCGTGATCGGCGTGAAGATCGTGAAGATCAAATCCGGGCGCGTCTGGCGCAAGGCCTCGATATGCCCCGCCATGTCGGCCATATTGGTGACGACGCGCATGTCGTATTCGACCTTGATGCGCGCGTTGGCGAAGAAGTCCTTAAAGCCCGCAACGTCGCCGATATTCTCACGGGGCGTGATAATGGCGATGCGGAACGTCTTGCCGTTGGCGGCCTGCCCAAGAGCCGGGGCTGCCAGACCAGTCGAAAGACCGGCAGAGGCAATCCCCGCTCCGGCGAGAAAATGACGACGGGAGAAACTCACCATTTTAAGCACGTCCTTCTTGCACGGGGGCTTTCGGCTCCCGGAAGGCCACAAACAAGATAATACAGATGGCAGTACAGGCCGCGAGGATATAGCCGATGCCGCTAATCGCGCCCGCATATCCATAGCGCGCCAGCAATAGCCCGGCCACGAAAGGCGCGATTACATTGCCGATGCGCTCCATCAGACGGAACATCGCCAGCACGGTGGTTTCGCTCAACTGTTTCGTCGTCTGACCGTGGGAGAGCGTCGTTACCAGCGCGAGTTGCGGCGTCATCACGAGACCGTGGGCAATGCCGAGCACGGTAAGCCCAATGACCATCGACCAAATCGACGTATTCAGCACCGCAACGACGCCCGCAATCGCCGCCAACACGCCGCCCGCGACAACGAAAATCTTTCGATTTCCCAGACGGTCCGACAGATTGCTGGCGACCGGCGATACGAAGATCATCGCAAGCCAATACAGCAGCAGCACGCGCCCGATCATCGACTGGCTAATGCCCTGCTCATTCAGATAGAGCGGCACCAGGAAGAAGACCAGCGCGGTAAGCGCCAGCTTGGTTGGAATGGCCGAAAACAGCACCACGCCCATAAAGCGCGGATTGGCAACGAACAGCCCAAGGCTCGCCAAGCTGAACCGCTCGGACTGCGCGTGGATCGGACGTTCCTGAATGGCGCGATAGACCATCACCGCCGCCGCCACTGCCAGCAAGGCCGACAGCAGGAACGTGGTCCGGAAACCGATCTGATCGGCCAAAATACCGCCGATGGCCGGCCCGCACACCCCTGCCGTTAGAATGCCGCCCGCATAGCCCGCCATCCCCTGCGCCCGGGTTTCGCGCGTCGTATTATCGATGACGAAGCCCTGCGCCGAAATGAACACCATCGCGTAACCGATGGCGGTGATCGAGCGGGCGACGAGCAGATGGATCAATGTGCCCGATAGGCCCGAGGCCGCAAGACCGATGGCCGCACAGGCCGCCCCGATCAAAAAGATCTTCCGACGCCCGAATTTCTCGGAATAAACCCCGGCAAAAGGCTGCGCCACCGCCCACAGCAGCATGAACAGCGCAATCGGCGCGCCGATCACCACTTCCATAGCAAGACCGGGAACCGGATCGAACAATTCCTTAATATAGACCGACAGAAACGTGCGCGTCAGCTCTTCGGCCAAGCTGAAGACGAAAACGGCAATGCGGATCAGCGCCGTGCCCTGCTGGCCGCTACTGACGATCGAGGCGGGTTTCGGCGGAAACGCATATTCGAATTTTTCGAGCGTGCCCGAAACGCGGGTGCGCGCCTCGGCGCCCCATCCCGTTACCGCCTGGGCAAGCGCCTCATACTGCTGCCGAAGCCCGACGACAGCGTCGTCAAGACGCATAGAAATACGGCCCAACTCGTCACGCGCTTTGGGGGCGATCGGTCGCCCGAAATAACCCGACGCCAACCGCGCCGCCAATTCGTGAATATCGCGAATCGGACGCAGAATGGAAGCGTTGACGAAGTAGAGCAGAATTTCGAAGGTAAAGAGCGCCGACACCAGCAGGATGATCGCAAGATCGTAATAGACTTCCTGCAACTGGCTGCTGATGTAATCCGCGCGCGCGCCGACGTGCAAGACACCGACAATGCCGGCTTTTGTTTCAATCGGCAGCGATTTCGTCAGGAAAACCGTCCCCAAACGCCCCGGCGTCATCGCCTTGGCTTGCAGGGTCTCGCGGGTCAAGGGGGCGAGATTGGCCTCGAACTGGGTCGGCAGCGTGCCGCGTAGATGCAGGCGCTTGCCGTTCAGATCCGTGACGGTAATGAAGCCAATGTCTTTATTCCGGTCGAGGATATCGTCGAAAAGCTCATCGGTTCCGGCAAGTTTCTCGACGGGAATGCCCCAGGCCACCGCCTGATCCAACTGCGCCAGAACATAGGTGCCGACCTTTTCGGCTTCTTTTCCAGCTCCG
>NZ_LAJY01000460.1 GCF_000963705.1 Elstera litoralis
CTATCAAGCTGTGCCCGAGATGGCGGCGGCGGCCTATGGTTTTTTCCTTCTGGAAACGGGCGATCTTAACGCTGCGGAGCGGGTATTGCGGTCGGCATTGGTGATTGCCCCCGATCACGCGCCGCTGCATTGGTACAGTGGGCTTTTGGCTCAGCGGCAGGGCGATCTTCCGAGGGCGGCGGCGGCGTTGCGCAGGGCTTGTACGCTCGATCCGGCTTTGCCCGACGCGGCCTTCGCCTTAGCCTGGGTCCTGCATGATTTGGGCGACATGCCCGAGGCCGAGGTTTGGGGCGCCCGCGCGCTCGCCACGGGCACAACCGGCGACCGGCGATTGCAGGCCGCTTGGTTCGCGCTGCGTCGGCGGGACTATGACGTTGCCGAATCGCAGTATCGCGCAGCGGCGTGCCTTATTGCGCTGGCCGATCCGCGCAGCCAGCTGCTTTATCGGCATTGGTCTGAAGCGCTTCAGGCGCTTGGGCGAGGGGAGGAAGCCCGCCGCCTGCTAACCGATGCACTCCAGGCTCACCCCGAGGCCGCCCGGCTGTGGTATCGCTTAGGCTGTATCGCGCAGGAAGCCGGGGACTGGCAGGCGGCGGATAATGCCTTAGCCCAGGCCCATCAGTTCGAGCCGACCCTTGCCGATGCTTTTTTCCGCCGCGCGCAGGGGTTGCACGGGCGTGGCATGGCAGAGGGGGTGGCGTGGCTGCTGGAGCAGGCGCTGTTTCTTGCGCCAGAAACGCTTGGAGCACGGGCGCTTTTGGCCGAAAATTTACGAGAGCAGGGGAAAATCGAGGCGGCTCAGGCCTATGCCCCGGCGCTGGATGTTTCCGAGGATGAGGGAGATTTAGCGGCATGGCTTCGGAGCGGGCGTCCCCTCCGGCTACCGACGCCCCGGCGCGCCCAGGTGCCCGATGTTTCCGTCGTCCTGGTCGTGCGCAATCAGGGGGGCGCGACCCTTCGGGCTCTGCACGCGCTTGCGGCGCAGACCGGCCCGAGCGTTGAGACGATTCTGGTTGATGCGGCCTCGACCGACGGCACGCCCGATCTGCTGGCGCGCGTCCAGGGCGCAACGATTCTGCGCACTGGCCAGGGCCTTGGGTGGCCGCAAGCGGCAAACCAAGGCGCGGCGCGGGCGCGCGGGCGTCATATCCTGTTTCTGGCCCCCGATGCCCAGGTGCCGTCGGGGGCGCTAGCACTGGCGCTCGTGCGGATTGAGGGGGATGCGAGCATCGGTGTCGTTGGCGGGAAGAGGGCGACATGCGATGACCAGGGGGATGATCCCGACGATCCGTGCGTCCACGAGGTCGCTTCTTGTTCCAGCGCCTTCCTGATAGTGCGGCGGCCCTTATGGGCAATGCTCGGCGGTTTCGATCCGGCTTTCGCCACCGCCGTGGACGGGGACCGAGATTTCTGCCAACGGGTCTGGCGCACTGGCTTTCGGGTTGTCTGCGCGCCCCGTGTGCGGTGGGGCGCGGAGGATGGGGGCGATTAATGCAGCCCTATGAAGCTGAAATGCTGGCGCGCGGCCAACAGCTCTTGGCAGCGGGGCAGACGCGGGCGGCGGAGGCGGTCTTTCTCGAAGCCTTGCGCTACGAGCCGAACCTACCCCATATCCATCAAGCGCTCGCCTATTTGCGCCTGCCGGGGCCGGATTACCCCTTTTGGCTGGCCTTTCTGCACGACCAGCTTCAGCCCAAGCTCTATGTGGAAATCGGCGTGGAGGCGGGGGATTCGCTGCTGCTGGCGCAACCGCCCACCCGCGCGATTGGGATCGATCCGGCCCCAGTGGGTGATCCGTGCGCGCGCTGCCCGGCCCCGACGCAACTTTATTCTATGACCAGCGCCGCGTTTCTTGCCGCGCCGCCCCCGGAAAGCGGGCTTGTCGAGACCGGCTTCGATCTTGCCTTTATCGACGGCGACCATAGCTTTGCCTCGGTTCTGGGCGATTTTATCGCGCTGGAGCGGTTTGCCGCCCCCGGCGCGGTGCTTCTGCTGCATGATATGATTCCGATCACCGAAGCCGCCGCCGCGCCGGACCGGGAAACCGCTTTCTATACGGGCGACGGGTGGAAAATTATCCCCTGCTTGCGGGCCTTGCGCCCAGACGTGCGGATCTACACGATTCCCACCGCGCCGACCGGCCTAACTCTGGTGACGGGGCTCGATCCGCAGTCGCGGGTCTTGGCCGAGCGCCGGGATGTAATCTTAGCCGCCTACCGCGATCTTCCGGCGCGGCGGGCGCTGGAGGATCCGCGCGGGCTTTTGGCTGTGGGCGTCAACGAGCCCGCCGCCGTGTTCGCTTGGCTGCGGGCGGGACAGAAGGACGAGAACGCATGATGCTTCCCCTGGCCGAGCGCTATCTTGCCCTGCTGAAAAAAGCGCTGCTGAACGAGCTTTACCCGGAGCTTGAGGGGGTTCTGCACTATATCCTGCTCTGCCAGCAGGCGGGGAAGCCGGTCGATGGCGCGGTGATCCGCGATATTGGCCGCTCGCGCCCCGATATTATGGCGCATCTGAAGGCCGTGCGCCGGGAGGGGAATTTGGTGCTCTGGCCGCTCGACGGGGCGGAGGCACTCTACGATCCGCGCCACATCAGCCAGCATACCCATACGATGATCGGGCGCTTGCGGCTCGATCATCTGCACCAATGTTTAGAGACGATCCGCGCGGAGAATATCCCCGGCGATGTGATCGAAACCGGCGTTTGGCGGGGCGGGGCGACGGTGTTCATGCGCGGCTATTGGGCGGCGCACGGCATTACGGATCGCACCGTTTGGGTGGCCGATTCCTTTGCAGGGTTGCCGGAGCCCAGCGTTGCCGAGGATATGGGCTATGATCTTAGTGCCGCGAAGGAACCGGCGCTCGCCATCGATCAAGCCTGCGTCGAAGCCCTCTTCGCGCGCTATGATCTGCTCGATGAGCGGGTGAAATTCCTTCCCGGCTGGTTCCGCGATACGCTGCCCACGGCCCCGATTGAGCGCCTCGCCCTGATCCGGCTCGACGGCGACCTATATGAATCGACCTTCGATGCGCTGGACGCGCTGTATGATCGGCTGGTGCCGGGAGGTTTCCTCGTGGTCGATGATTACGGCGCGCTGCCGCCGTGCCGCCAAGCGATTGACGATTTCCGCGCCCATCACGGCATTACCGCGCCGATGGAAAGCATCGATTGGACCGGCTGCGCCTGGCGGAAGCTTTAAGCAGGCTTCCGCCGCGTCACCCCTCCCGGATGACGAGAGGGCCAGCACTCGCCCGTGCCCAAAGCTGCGTCTCCACCCGCTTGATTTGCGCGTGCGGCTTGTCGCGCCCGGTCATCAGGCCGATGAGCAGATCGGCGGCGGCGGCACCCAAAATGCGGCGCGGCTGATAAACGGTCGCCAGCGTCGGTTCGCAAAAATCGGCGTAATCGATCCCATCGAAGCCAATAACGGAAATATCCGCCGGGACAGCGAGGCCGAGGCCGCGCGCCGTCTTGATGAAGCCGATGGCCATTTCGTCGCTGGCCGCAAAAAGCGCGGTGGGGCGGCTTCCGGCGGGTAGGGCCGCGAGGGCTTGGGCGGCCTTGGTGCCGGCGTGGAAGCTGAAATCGCCCTCGATGATCCAGGCTGGATCGGCTGGCCCGACGGCGGCCAGCGCGTCTGCATAGCCTTGTGCCCGCGCCCGGTCGAGAATATTGGCGCGCGGGCCGGACAGATAGGCGATGCGCCGATGCCCCAGGCCAATGAGATGCTCGACGGCGGCGCGGGCGGCGGCGCGATTATCAACCTCGACCTGCGGAAAATCGGCCCCAGGGATGATTTCGCAGGCGGCGACGATGGGCACCGGCGCATCGGTTAGTTTCCGCCCGCCGCCGGTTAGAATATGCCCGCAGAGTAGCAGCACCCCATCGACCTGGCCCGCGAGGGCGAGGTTGACGTAGCGCGCCTCCTGCTCGGGCCGTTGGCCGAGATTGGCGATAATCAGCCCGTAATTCTCCGCAACCAGGGCTTCATCGATGCCGCGCAGCACATCGGCGAAAAATGAGTTGGAGATATCCGGCACCACGACCAGCACCATCATCGATTTGCGCGCGCGCAGGTTTCGCGCGGCGATATTCGGCGTGTAACCGATCTCGCGCACGGCGGCGAGGACGCGCTCGCGCGTCGCCTCCGACACAACATCGGGGGTGGCGAGGGCGCGGCTGACGGTGGCGACGGAAACCCCGGCGAGACGGGCGACATCGGCAATTTTGGCGGGCGGCGGCGGGGGACGGCGAGGAGAACGCATTACGTCACCTTAACCGCCCTCGACGGCGCTTGCAAAATTTTCGGAATGTGTTAGGCTTCATGTAATCGATTACAGAGACCAATAATGGTCCATTTTCGGAGGAAAACGTCATGAAGCACGCAGGGTTTGCGGCGGTATCGGCTGTCTTATTGGCAGCGGCACCCCCGGTTTACGCTCAAGAAATGAAGGCAGAGGTCATCCATTGGTGGACCTCGGCCGGTGAATCGGCAGCCCTCAAGGTCTTTGCCGACCAGTTCACCAAGGCAGGCGGCACCTGGATCGACAGTGCCGTCGCCGGTGGGGCCAATGCCCGCACCGCCGCCATCAACCGCACCGTTGGCGGCAATCCGCCGACCGCGATGCAGTTCAATACCGGCAAACAGTTCGATGATCTCGTCGAAAATAATCTGCTGGCCGATGTGGAAGCATCCGCAGCGGAAGGCAAGTGGAAATCGGTCATTCCGGAAGCGATTCTGAATGCCACCACCCGCCGGGGCAAGATGTATGCCGTGCCGGTGAATATCCACGGGCAGAACTGGGTCTGGTACAATAAGTCCGTTCTGGAGAAAATCGGCGGCACCGAGCCTAAGAACTGGGACGAAGCCATTGTTCTGCTGGAGAAGGTGAAAGCCGCCGG
>NZ_LAJY01000461.1 GCF_000963705.1 Elstera litoralis
TTGGCGTGGAACACGCGGCTCGTGAGCTTTTCCGCCCAAACTTCCAGCCGAACCTTGCGGTCCTGATCCCAGAAGAAGCGCGCATCGGACAAGCGGGCGCGCAGCACGCGCTGATTGCCCGACACAATCGCCGCCCCGCCATCGCGCGCCACCATATTGGCGACGACGACGAAATAGGGCGCGATTTTGGCGTCGCCCTCGGCGGCATCTTGCGGCACTAGGGCGAAATATTTCTGATGCTCGCGCATGGAGGTGGTCAGCACTTCGGCGGGCACGGCCATGAAGGCATCATCGATCCGGCCCAGGAGCGGCACCGGCCATTCGACCAGCCCGGCCACTTCTTCCAGCAAGGCGGCATCGGGCTTCAGGCGGCAGTTCACCGAGGCCGCGAGCGTTTCGGCTTCCGTGAGGATCAGGCGCTTGCGCTCTTCCCGGTCCAGCATCACGAAACCCGCGCGCAGCTTGGCCTGATAGTCGGCGGCATCTGTCACCGAAACAGCATCGGGTGCCAGGAAGCGGTGCCCGAAGGTCTGGTTGCCAAACGGCAGATAATTGAGGTCGCCCGCATCGCCTGACGCGCGATAGCCCGGCTGTTCACCGCCCTCGACATTGCGGCCCAGATGCAACCCGCCGGGCAGGCTCTGCCCGTCGAACAGCGCCAGAATCGAGCGCAAGGGGCGCACCCAGGCGAGGCGCGTATCGCGCCAGCGCATCGATTTCGGCCATGTATAGCCCAGGATCAGGCCGCAGATCAGCTCCGGCAGCACATCGCGCGTCGGGCGGCCCTGGATGTGGGTCACGGCAAACAGCACCGCACCCTTATCGGTGTCGCGGGTTTCAAGCTGGTCGCGCGTGAGGCCGGTCGATTTGAGGAAGCCCTGAATCGCCCCCGCCGGCGCATCGGCGCGTGGGCCTTTGCGCTCTTCCGACCGATCCGGTTGCGCCGTGGGCAGGCCGGTAGCGTGGAAGGCAACGCGGCGCGGCGTGACCCAGACCGCGAGGCTTTCAGGCGCAAGGCCCGCCTCGGTCAACGCGGCAGCCAGTCGGTCGCGCAGCTCTTCCGCCGCCCGCGCCTGCATGCGCGCCGGGATTTCTTCGGAAAAGAGTTCGAGCAGCAAATCGGCCATTATTCAGTTCCTGACGAGTTTACGCGCCGCGTACGGCAAGCCAGCCTTCGCAACACCCTTTGGAGAGGGCGCGCACCCGGCCGATATAGGCGGCGCGTTCCGTGACCGAGATCACGCCGCGCGCATCGAGCAGGTTGAAGGTGTGGCTGGCTTTGATGGCTTGGTCATAAGCGGGCAGCGGCAGATTGACGGCCAGCAGCTTCTGGCATTCGGCTTCCGCCTCATTAAAGTGCCGGAATAGCACTTCCGTATTGGCGTGCTCGAAATTATAGGCGCTGAACTGCTTTTCATTCTCTAGGAACACGTCGCCATAGGTCTTCCGGCCAGGGCCTTTGACGCCGTTCCAATCGAGATCATAGACGTTCTCGACGCCCTGCACATACATGGCGAGGCGTTCCAGCCCGTAGGTGAGCTCGGCGCACACCGGATTGGCCTCTATGCCGCCGACCTGCTGGAAATAGGTGAATTGGGTGACTTCCATCCCATCGCACCACACTTCCCAGCCGAGGCCCCAGGCCCCCAGCGTCGGGCTTTCCCAATCGTCTTCAACGAAGCGAATATCGTGCTCGGCGGGGTCGATACCCAGCGCCTTCAGGCTTTCCAGATACAGCGCTTGCGGGTCGACCGGCGAGGGCTTCAGGATCACCTGGAACTGATAATAATGCTGCAAGCGGTTGGGGTTCTCGCCATAGCGCCCATCGGTCGGGCGGCGCGAGGGCTGAACATAGGCCACATTCCACGTATCCGGCCCCAAAGTGCGCAGCGTGGTCGCGGGATGAAAAGTTCCGGCCCCGACTTCGACATCATAGGGCTGCAACAATGCACAGCCTTGGCTTGCCCAAAAGCTTTGCAGCGTCAGGATCAGCGATTGAAACGGAAGCGGGCCGGACGCCATCCTATGACCTTTCGGTGACACAGCGAAAATCGCGCGCACCTTAGTCTGCCGGTGCCGCGTAAATCAAGCGCTCTCCCGCGCCGCTTTTGCGTTGCAACCGAAACGATTTCTCGGGTTTTGGGGGACTAAGGCGCGTGCGGGCAGGTGGAGCGCCCGCAGGAGCGGGCATTGCGCACCGGAACATAGGTGTCGCAGAAGGTGCACTTGCGCAAATCTTCCATCTGTCCTGCGCCCTCGGCAGAGCGCGCGGC
>NZ_LAJY01000462.1 GCF_000963705.1 Elstera litoralis
SCCCGAAAGGATCATCACCACCAGCACTACGCCGGCCAAGGAACCGAAGTTCCAGAAATAATTCAGGTTGCGCGGCGTCGGATAGCCGCTGCCCACCGAATGATCCAGCAGGGTGAAGATCGGCAAACGAGTGTCGATCCATTTCACCAGGCCGTTTTGCTTGCCTGTCGTACTCATTTTTTGAACCCCTCCCGACTCATCAACCGATGCGCAGCGTCGTATCCGTCAGGAACGCATATTGTGGCACGTCGAGATTGCGCGGTGCCGGCCCCTTGCGGATGCGGCCCGACGTATCATAGTGCGATCCGTGGCACGGGCAGAACCAACCCCCGAAATCACCCTTGGCTTCGCCGACCTTCTGACCGTTCGGAACGCAGCCTAAGTGCGTGCAAAACGCCCACGAGAACCAGCCATTCCGGCTTCTTCACGCGGTCCTTATCGGCCTGCGGGTCTGGCAGATCTGTCGAGGCGACCGCCTCGGCGGTTTTGATTTCTTCTTCCGTGCGATGACGGATGAACACGGGCTTGCCGCGCCACGTAACCGTAACGCTTTGGCCAACTTTGATGGCGCCGATATCGACTTCCGTCGACGCAAGCGCCAGCGTATCGGCCGCCGGGTTCATGCTGTTGATGAACGGAAGAATGAAGGCAACCGCCCCGATCCCTCCCATCGCCCCAGCCGTCAGGGTGAGAAAATCACGGCGGGTTTCGCCGGTTGCCGTGGCATGTCCTTGAGCTTGGTTGGCAGACTGAGCCATATGATCCGTCCTCGCGCGTCCCTTGTAGCAGGCCCCCTAAACTCAGGCCTTGTATCGGAGCCGATCTGCTCCCAGCTACATAAAGTATTCTGGAAGAAGGAAAGCGCGACAGGCTGCCGCAGGCAACCCTCGTATGACGGTTTCCAGCAGATTCCTCGCCCCTATCCCGGCAGACCGACCGAGCGTAAAGCCGGGTATAAAGGAATTCCCCCGATTTGCAAAGCGCTCGGATGTCGCGCTGCGGCACGGCTGGTAGGTTTAACGGGTAAAGGCCGCCGCATTGGCGCGGGGAGTGAGATCGGACAAGCTCAGGCTACCGCCGTGGCTGGTTGCCGCCAGCACCCCAGCCAGCGCGATGATGAACAGCGTGGCAGCGAAGAAGAAGCGTTCCATATCTATCGCAGCTCCCCCTAAATCCTGCGTGCTGCCAAAACCCTGTACCCCATCGGGTAAGGACAAGAGGAAACCTGCGCTTCTCGCCCGCAGAAATCCCGTTAATTCCCGGCCATGTTCCGGTAATCTTACCCGCTATGCGCCTCATTCTGTTTCAGCCCGACATTCCCCAGAACACTGGCACGCTGCTGCGCCTTGCCGCCTGCTTCGGCTTGCCGGTCGATCTCATCGAGCCCTGCGGTTTTGTCTTCGGCGCCCCCCAGATGCGCCGCGCCGGGATGGATTATCTGGATCAGGTCGATCTTACGCGGCACATGTCTTGGAGTGCGTATCAAGCCCGCCCCCACGCCGGGCGCTTGATCGTGCTCTCGACCAAGGGCGAAACCCTGCTGACCGACGCGGCCTTCGCCCCCGACGATCGGCTGCTGCTGGGCCGGGAGAGCGCGGGCGTGCCGCCGGAGGTAGCGGCGGCGGCGGCGCACCGCGTCCGTATTCCCTTGCGTCCCGACGCCCGCTCGTTAAATGTCGCCATCGCAGGCGCTATTGCGGTGAGCGAGGCCCTGCGCCAGACGAATGGATTCCAGCAGCTCGGCTGCTGTTAGTGAGTGGACGATGACCGAGCTTGAGACCCGTAAAGCCAGCGCCGCCGCCTGGTTCGAAAGCCTGCGGAACCAAATCTGCGCGGCTTTCGAAGGGTTGGAAGACGCGCTTTCCGGTGGGCCTTTGGCCAACCACGCGCCGGGCCGGTTCGAGCGCAAAGCCTGGAGCCGTGAGGGCGGTGGCGGCGGGGTGATGTCGCTGATGCGCGGGCGCGTGTTCGAGAAAGTCGGCGTCAATATCTCCACCGTCCACGGCACCTTTAGCGACGAATTCCGCCAACAAATCCCCGGTGCGGGTGACACGGGCGAATTCTGGGCCAGCGGCATTTCGCTCGTCGCCCATATGCAATCGCCGCTGGTGCCCGCTGTGCATATGAACACGCGCATGATCGTCACCAGCAAAGGCTGGTTCGGCGGCGGTGCGGACCTTACGCCGATCTTCCCGGACGACGCCGAAACCGAGGCGTTTCACGCCGGGCTGCGCGCCGCCTGCGACGCCCACGACCCGGCCTATTACCCGAAATTCAAAGACTGGTGCGATAGCTACTTCTTCTTGAAGCATCGGAACGAGGCGCGCGGCATCGGCGGGATTTTTTACGATCAGCTCGATAGCGGCGATTGGGAGAGGGATTTCGCCTTCACCCGCGATGTCGGCACCGCGTTCCTGCACACCTACCCGCAAATCGCCCGCCGCCGCGTCAACGATGCTTGGACGGACGAGCAGCGCCACGCCCAGCTTGTGAAACGCGGGCGCTATGTGGAGTTCAACCTACTCTATGATCGCGGCACCAGCTTCGGCCTAAAAACCGGCGGCAATGTGGAAGCGATTCTGATGTCGCTGCCGCCCTCCGTAGCCTGGCCATAGCAACGACGCTCTAGATTTTTTAGCCCTCGCCGGGCGGGCGCATCCGCGCCATTGGCCGCCGCCGCCTGCCGTGGCCTTAAACCTTCGGCCCTGCCGCTGTCCAAGGATCGTAAGTGCCGAAGCTCCAAACATGTCCACCAGGGTCACGTGCGCTGTAGCCGCGACCACCATAGCCCGTATCGACTAAAGGCATGACAATCTCTGCGCCCGCCGCGACCGCCTGAGCATGATGCGCGTCGACGTCATCAACAATAACATAAATCGTCTGTGTATTCCGCCCGCCCGCCTTTTCAGGTAAGATCATGAAGTTGGCGAAGGGGGTCTCTATATCAGGCCCGAACATCAAAATATCGTCCCCAAAACGCAGTTCGGCATGGACGATAGCGCCCGCGTCACCCCGATAAACAGTATGCTCGGCAAAGCCGAAGCCCGCCACCAGGAACTCAAGCGCCCGTTCTGGATTGGCGTAACGCAGTGCAGAAATCAGACGGGTCCTTGGTTGGGGTGACATAATATTGTCTCCAGATTGCTTCTGGCCAAAGCTACACAAAAATATAGGTCATTGAAAAGAATTTCAACCCACAGGCCTCTTATCGTCGATCACTTTACCGTCATTCGGCAAGCTCCCCAGCGCGACGATGAGAACTGTCGCGCGCAGCTTGCACAGCGCCTGAAAACTCTCCGCTACCGCCCCTGAAACGGACGCATCGGCGCTTTCCACCGACAGAATGGCGAGATCGAAATCGCCGTCTTTTTCGATCACCAAGCGGCCTTTGCTCAGCCCGTGGCGCTTTAGCACTTCCGCCACTTGGGCGGGGTGAACGAACATGCCTTTGATCTTGGCGGTTTGATCGGCCCGCCCCAGCCAGCCCTTAAGGCGCATTCCTGTGCGCCCGCAGGCGCTGTGGCCCGGCAGAAAGGCCGAGAGGTCGCCGGTGGCAAACCGGATCAGCGGGTAATCGGGGTTGAAGGAGGTCACGACCACCTCGCCCACCTCGCCCAGCGCGACGGGATCGCCGGTGCCGGGGCGGGTGATTTCGACGATCACCTGCTCATCCAGAATCATCCCGGCGTCGGCGGCACTTTCATAGGCAATCAGCCCAAGATCGGCGGTCGCATAGCATTGCAGAACCGCAACGCCGCGCTCGGTGAACCAGGCGCGCAGGCTCGGTGGCAGGGCTTCACCCGACACCAGCGCCTTTTTGAGCGACGGCAGCGGCGTGCCAAGCTCGGCGGCTTTCTCCAGAATGATCTTCAGAAAGGACGGCGTGCCGCCATAGCCCGCAGGCTGCAAATCGGCAATCGCCCGCACCTGCTGTTCGGTATTGCCAACGCCGCCGGGAAACACGGCGCAGCCCAAAGCATGCGCGCCGGTTTCGATCATCGAGCCCGCCGGGGTGAAATGATAGGCGAAGCAATTATGCACAATCTCGCCCGCGCGGAACCCTGCGGCATAGAGCGCGCGCGCAAAAACGCCACCAATCGGGCCGCTCGCCTTCGGGATCGTAAATCGGGCCGGGCGAGGCGAAAACCCGCTTCAACTGGCCCGGCGGACGCGTAACCAGCCCGGCGAAAGGCAGGTTCGCCGCTTGCGCCGCAATCAGGTCGGACTTGCGGATCAGCGGCAGTTTTGCGAGAGCCGCCGCATCGGTAATTGCAGTTGGATCGACGCCCGCCAGCGCCAAACCGGGGGCTTTCGCCTGCGCGAGCGCAATCAGCCCCGGCAACTGCCCATAGAGGCGGGTGGCGCGAGCCTCGGGCGTTTCGGTTTCGAGGGCATCGAAATAGGTCACAATCTTAAATCCAGCGTTTGCGGCGTTTGAAGGACTTGAGGTTCTTGAAAGACTTACGGTCCTCCCCGCCCCCGCCGCCGAGGTAGAATTCCTTCACGTCCTCATTATTGGCGAGTTCCTCGGCAGTCCCATCGAGCACGATTTTACCCTGCTCCATGATATAGCCGTAAGAGGCACAGGAGAGCGCCATGCGGGCGTTTTGCTCCACCAGCAGAATGGTAACGCCCAGCTCCTTATTGATCTGGCGGATGATCGAAAATACTTCCTTCACCAGCAGCGGCGACAGGCCCATCGACGGCTCATCCATCA
>NZ_LAJY01000463.1 GCF_000963705.1 Elstera litoralis
GACCGGCGCGGGCGTCGGGTTATTCGGCGCGGCATTGGGGGTGGAGGAGATGGTAATCACCTCAACCTCAATGATCGGCTTCACCTCCAGGGGCGGCGGCGCGACTTGGGGCAGACCGAAGATCACCAGGATCAAGATCAACCCGTGCAGCACCGAGGCAAGGATAATGGACCGATTCATAGCCGTGCGCGTGCCTCCCCTACCCGCCCCGCTTAGGCGTGGGCTTTACCGGCGCGCCCGAGGGGGCTTCGGCGATCAGCGAGACTTTGGCAAAGCCCGCCGAGGCGACGAGACCCATCACTTCCATGACGCGCCCATAGGGAATGCCCTTGTCGCCGCGCACATAGATGGGGGTATCGGGCTTATTCGCCGTAATGGCTTGCAGGCGCGGGGCAAGTTCCGCCTCCTGCACTTCCATTTCCTGAATATAGATCTGGCCTTGGGCGTTGACGCTGATGGTCAGCGGCTCGATGCGCTCATTCAGGCTCGCCGCCGAGGTTTTCGGCAGATCGACCGGCACGCCGACCGTGAGCAAGGGGGCCGCCACCATGAAGACGATGAGCAGCACCAGCATCACGTCCACCAAGGGCGTAACGTTGATTTCGGACATCGGCATGTGCGACCGACGCCCACCGCGCCGACGCGGCCCGCCGGAATTGAGCGATGCGCCCATTATTCGCCCGCCTCAGCCGCATCCATCTGGCGCGACAGAATGGCGGCAAACTCCGCCGAAAAATTCTCTAAGCGATTGGAATAACGCGCGAGATCGCCGGAAATCTTATTATAGGCCAACACCGCCGGAATAGCCGCGACGAGGCCGATGGCGGTTGCGAACAAAGCTTCGGCAATCCCCGGCGCCACAACGGCAAGATTGGTGTTCTTCGAAGAGGCGATGGCCGAGAAGGAGTTCATGATCCCCCAAACCGTGCCAAACAGCCCAACGAAGGGGCCGACCGAGCCGACCGAGGCCAGGAACGGCGTCCATTTCTCCAACCGTTCCATCTCGCGGCCCACGGTCACGCCCATCACGCGCTCGATGCGCTGCTGAAGGTTGCCGGTGGTCAGGCCCAACCCGCGCTGGGCCGAGCGCCGCCATTCGCGCATCGCCGCCACGAACACCGCCGACATCGGGTCGATGGGCCGATTGCCGATACGGTCGTACAGCTCGTCCAGGCTGCCGCCCGACCAGAAAGCTTCTTCAAACTGATCGGCTTGAACCGTTAAACGGCGCAGGCGGATAAGTTTATCGACGATGATCGCCCAGCTCCAAATGCTGGCAAAAATGAGCGACAGCATGACGAATTTAACAACCCAGTCGGCCTGCAAAAACAGCCCGAGCATCGACAGGTCATGCGCTGGCGCAATCGCCGCAACTGCATCGCCTTGCATTCTTTTCCCTCACTCCCCTAAAGACCGAGTCTCATGAAACGGCGCGCACGCGACCCGAACCTTGTCCGGCACCCGCTGCGGATTGAACTGCGGATCGACGCATACTAAACGCACCAGAATTGTGACCAA
>NZ_LAJY01000464.1 GCF_000963705.1 Elstera litoralis
TCGGGAAGCAGTTTTCCTTTTGATCGACGCAAATATCGGCAATTACCGGGCCGGGATGGTCCAGGGTCGCCTTAATCACATCGTCAAGTTCACTCATATCGAGCGCCCGGAAGCCGCGCGCGCCGAACGCTTCGGCCAGTTTCACGAAATCGGGCAGCGATTCGGAATAGCTTTCCGAATAACGGCCACCGTGCAGCAACTCCTGCCACTGGCGCACCATGCCCATATATTGATTATTCAGAATGAACACTTTCACCGGCAGGCGATACTGCACCAGCGTGCTCATTTCCTGAATATTCATCATGGCGGAGGCTTCGCCGGAGATATCGACCACCAGCGCATCCGGGTGCGCAATCTGCACGCCCATCGCCGAGGGCAGGCCGTAGCCCATCGTGCCCAAACCGCCGGAGGTCATCCAATGGCGGGGCTTTTCGAAGCCGAAATATTGCGCCGCCCACATTTGATGCTGGCCGACTTCGGTGGTGATGAAGGTTTCGCGGCCCTGGGAGAGTTCCCACAGGCGGCGCACCGCGTGCTGCGGCTTAATGATCTTGCCGTTGCTGCCGTAGCGGAGCGAGTCGCGCTTGCGCCACTCTTCGATCTGGCCCCACCAGCGTTGCAGCGGCTCGGCTTTGATCTGCGCGCCGCGCTCTTTCCAGCGGGCGATCAGGGCTTTCAGCACCGTTTTTACGTCGCCGATTACCGGCAGATCAACCATCACGGTCTTATTGATCGACGAGGGGTCGATATCCAGATGGATTTTTTTTGAGTTCGGCGAGAAGGCGTTCAGGCGGCCCGTCACCCGGTCGTCAAAGCGCGCGCCGATGTTGAACATCACGTCGCAGCCATGCATCACGAGGTTGGCCTCGTAAGTGCCGTGCATGCCGAGCATGCCGAGGAACTGACGGTCCGAGGCCGGATAGCCCCCAGCGCCATCAGCGTCAGCGTCACCGGAATATTCGTCAGGCGGGCGAATTCGGTGAGCAGGGCCGAGGCTTCATCGCCGGAATTGATGATACCGCCGCCGCCGTAGATCACCGGGCGTTCGGCGGCCACCAGCATATCAATCGCGCGATCGATTACGCTCATGTCGGCGTCGGTACGCGGGCGGTAGGTTTTATGGGCGACGGTCGCGGGCGGGATATAGGGGCCGATCGCGAACTGCACGTCTTTGGGCAGATCGATCACCACGGGGCCGGGGCGGCCCGTGCGCGCCACATAGAAGGCTTCATGCACCGTGCGGGCGAGATTGTTCACGTCCTTCACCAAGTAATTATGCTTGGTACAGGGCCGCGTAATGCCCGTGGTATCGCATTCCTGGAAGGCGTCATTACCGATCAGATGCGTCGGCACCTGGCCGGTGAGGCAGACCAGCGGGATCGAATCCATCAGCGCGTCGGTCAGGCCGGTCACGGCATTGGTCGCGCCGGGGCCGGAGGTGACGAGCACGCAGCCGACTTTCCCAGTCGAGCGCGCATAGCCTTCCGCCGCGTGAACCGCCGCTTGTTCGTGCCGAACGAGAATGTGGCGAATCGCGTTCTGCTGGAAAAGAGCATCGTAAATCGGAAGGACCGCGCCGCCGGGGTAGCCGAAGATAACTTCTACACCCTGGTCCTTCAGCGCCTTCAAAACGATTTCCGCTCCGGTCAGCATCTCCCGCGTGTCGCTCATGACACTCCCTCACGTCGTTAGCCCAACCCCCGCCGATGGGCGGGGCCTGAAATCTCAGGGAAAGAGACGCTATGCGGGGGCGGGTCAGCCGGTCAAGTTGGTTTGCGTCATGATCGACAAGATTTCCTGCATAG
>NZ_LAJY01000465.1 GCF_000963705.1 Elstera litoralis
ATTTTGCCGCCGTGCCGGAGGCGAGTTTCGCCGCCCTGCGCTTCACCGCCCATCCAAGCGCGCGGCTGGTTCAATCGTCTTTTGCGGTCGCCGACCTGTGGCAGGCCCATCAAACCGCCGACACGCCCGATCTCTCTAGCCTAGCGCTCGATGAGCCCCAGAGCCTCGTTTTAACCCGCCCCGACGGGCGGGTGGAATGGCGCGTTCTCGCCCCGGACGACGCCCAGTTTCTGAGCGGGCTCCTGGCCGGAGCCAGCATTGCCGAGGCCGTGGTTGACCTGCCGGAGAGTTTCGATCTCAGCGAAGCCCTACTCGGCCTGTTGCACGCCCGTGCGTTTACCCGCCTTCACCCCTGAACAAATCCTACGATAGAAGAGGTATCAAGAGTGTTCAGCCCCTTACTTGCCGGAGCCCGCGCGGCCCGAACTCTGGCGGAACGCCACTTAACCGCCCCGCTCGACCTGCTCGGGCGCTGGATGATCGCGGAGATTTTCTTTCGCTCGGGCTTAGTGAAGCTTGCGTCGTTCGAAACAACCGTGGACCTTTTCCGCGACGAGTATCAAACGCCATTTTTTAGCCCGGAAATCGCCGCCGTGCTTGCGACTGCGACCGAACTGACGATGCCGGTTTTGCTCCTTCTCGGGCTGTTCGCGCGTCTTGCCGCAATTCCTTTGCTTGCCATGACGGCGATGATCCAGTTTACCTACTTCTATCACAGCGAGCATTATTTTTGGGCCTTCGTCCTGCTCCTGCTCATCGTGCGCGGGCCGGGGGCTTGGTCGGTCGATCACTGGCTGCGTCGGCGTTTCGGTTAATCCGTCTATTTGTTCCAAGGGAAATCCCCATGTCGCTCAAAGCCCAACTCCTCGCCGTCGTGTCCACGCTCACGCTGCTGCTGCTCGCCGCCGCCGGTTTCGCCGCGCTCGATGCCTGGCGGGAACGGGAGGCTTTCAAGCAAGCCGTGGAGTTGAACCGCACGACCGATCTGTTCACCTGGGCCGCAACCCAGTGGGCGGGCGAGCGCGCGGTAACCCTGGCAGGATCGAAGCCCGACGCGATCCAAATGCGCCGCACCAATGCCGATTTTGGCGCGGATGAGGGGATTGAGGCGGTGCAAGCACTGCTCGGCACCCTCCCGCCGGAAGCCGGAGCGCTGGCCACCGCGCGCAAAACCCTGGACGTTCAACGCACCCGTGCGGACGCCCCGAACCGCACCCCCGCCGATCTATTGCGGCTTTCCGATGGGCTGGCCGAGGCGATTGCCCAGGCGCGGGCAGTTCAATTCGCCCTGGCGCAGCAGGCCCCGGCGGGCGACCTGGTGCTCGCGCAACGCCTGCGCCTGAAGCGTCTCCTGGCCGATGCCACCGCGAGTTTAAGCGAGGAAGAGGGGCTTGTTCTCCTCTCCGCCGAGATGGACGCGGCCACCAAAGCCCGCTTGCTGGCGCTGCGCGATATCAATATGGCGGCCTTCGCGGAAGTCGAGCGCGAGGCCGGGCTCGCGGCCCTCGGTCAGCCCGCGCGCGATGCTTTGGCGAAAGCGGGCACGCTGCTGCGCGGCCCGTACCGCAGCGAAATCGATCAAGCTTTGGCCGGAAAACTCCCGGCGAGCTTCCCCACGACCGCCGCCAATGCGCTCGACGCGCTGCTCGCCATTCAAGAAACAGCCGTCGCCGATACCACCGCGTACGGTGAACGGAAAGCGGGTACCGCCAATACGCGCCTTCTGTTGATGTTGGGGCTCACCGGCCTCGGCCTTGCGCTGACGATTCTATCGATCTGGGTCGTCACCCGCCGCGTCATCGCCCCACTGCTGCATCTGGGCGCAACGATGAAGACCCTGGCGACGGGCCGCTACGATATCGCCATCGATGGGCAGGACCGCCGCGACGAAATCGGCACGATGGCCCAGGCCGTCCTCGTCTTCCAAAGCAATGGCTTGGAAAACCAGCGCCTCGCCGCCGAAGCCGACCGCATCCGTGCAACCGCCGAAACCGAGCGTCGCGCCGCCCTGCACGCGATTGCCGACCGGCTGCGGCAAGAGGTCGGCAGCGTCGTCACCATCGTCTCCACCGCCGCCAGCCAGATGAACGGCTCGGCAGAGAGCTTAGCGAAAACGGCGGGCACCACGTCCCAACGCTCGGAAGCGGTCGCAACCGCCAGCGCGGCTGCGACCGATAATGTCGGCGCGGTGGCGGCAGCAGCGAGGAGCTTTCCGCCTCGATTGCCGAAATCGAGCGGCAAGTGACCCATTCCACCGGCATCGCCGCCCAGGCCGTCAACCGCGCCACCGCCACCAATGAAACCGTGCAAGGCCTCAGCGACGCCGCCGAGCGCATCGGCGAAGTCGTGCGCCTGATCGGGGAGATCGCGGCGCAAACCAATCTGCTGGCGCTGAACGCCACCATCGAAGCCGCGCGCGCGGGAGAGGCCGGAAAAGGCTTTGCCGTGGTTGCCACCGAAGTCAAAAACCTCGCCGCGCAAACCGCCCGCGCGACGGAAGAGATTAGCGCGCAGATCAATAATATCCGCACGACCACCGACGAAACCGTCGATGCCATCCTCGGGATCGGGAGTATCATCGGCGAGATGGATAATATCTCGCGCCTCATTGCCGAAGCGGTCGCCAGCCAAAGCGCCGCCACCGACGATATCGCGCGCAATGTGCAAGCGGCGGCCCAGGGCACGCGCTCGGTCTCCGAAACCATCGGCGACGTCACGCACCTCGCCCGCGATACCGGCGATGCTGCCGCCGATCTTTTGGCTGCCAGCCGCGAGGTCGCGCGCCAATCCGATCAATTGCGGCAGGGGGTGGATCGCTTCTTGGGGGATTTGACGGCGGTTTAATCCGTCTCCAGTGCCCGCGTCCCCGCCGGGGCCGCCTGCGCCAAAAGCCACGCCCGGAACCGCCGCAAGGTCGGGTGTTCGGCGCGGGCGGGCGGATAGGCCAGGGCGTAGGTGCCGGGGCGCGRAAGACCGCGCGCGAACAACACCTCCAGCCGTCCCGACGCCAAATCCGGTTCGATTAGAAAGCGCGGCACCAGCGCCGCGCCCAGGCCGTGAACGGCGGCTTCGGCCAGAGTCAGAAACTGCTCAAAGCGGAAGCTCGCCGGGCGGGCCTCCAGCGCGGCAAGATCGCCTGCCGCGAACCAATCGGCCCAGGCGGCGGGGCGCGTGTTGAGGTCGAGCCGGGGGATGGTCAGCAAATCCGCCTCCTCCCGAATCCCGTGGCGCTGGCGAAAACGCGGGCTCGCCACTGGCACCACCGTTTCCCCGAACAGTGGATCGAGCCGCGCGCCCGGCCAGGGTTTTGGTCCGGCGTGGATCGCCGCATCAATGCCACTGCCGATAAAATCGAAAGGCTCCACTCGCGTCACCAGATCCAGGCGCAGTTTGGGATAGCGCGCCTGGAAATCGGGCAGGCGCGGCACCAGCCAGCGGGTTGCAAAACTGGGCAGAACGGCGAGCGTCAGGCTCTGCCCGGCTTCTCCCGCTGTGCGGCAGGCGCGGATGAGATCGTTCAACAAGGGCGTCGCCTCGGCGACGAACCGGCGCCCGGCCTCGGTCGGCGCGATACGCTGGCGCACCCGGTCGAACAGGGTCACGCCCAAGGCGGCTTCCACTTGGGCGATCTGGCGGCTAACGGCGCTTTGGGTGAGCCCCAACTTTTGCGCCGCCGCCGAAACCGACCCATATTCGGCAGCCAGAACCACCGCATGCAGGCCGGGGAGCGTGGGGAGAGACATAAATCATTCCAAAACAGCATCAACTTAACCAAATTTGATGCTAGACCGGGACAGGCCTGCGGCGCAATGCTAGCGCCATAAGGTTTTTTCCCGGAGTTCCGATATGTCGATTCTGCTCACGCTCATCAGCCGCACCTTGGGGGCCGAAAAAGCCCAGAGCTTAGCCGACACGCTCTATATCCACCCAGCGCTTCTGGCCGAGGAAGGCCCGCGCGTCAGCCGCGCCGTGATGGCGCAAGCGCTGAACATGGTACTGTTCGACGATCTGATGGTGCGCGTCCCGGCGGCAGCCGCCTATATCGCCGATAAGCGCGCGGCGGGCGAGAAAAGCGTTCACGATCATGGCGCGGTGCGCACGGTCGACGGCCCCGTAACGGGCGCGCTGCCGCGCGGGCAAGATGCCCTCGTGCGCCTGCTCACCCCCCTCGGCTACCGCCAGAACGGCTTGTATCCGCTGGATCGCCTAAAGATGACGGGCCGTTCCTACGGTCAGGTCGATTTCCCCGAAGATATCGCCCAATTCTTTGTGAGCGAACTGCATGTGGATCGCTTCTCCCCGGCCTTCGGTGCGGCGGTGGCCAATGTGCTGAAAGACTCGGTCGATCCGCTCGATGCCGCGACCGTGGCGACGCTCGCCGCTTTTGAGCGCGACGGCGCGGTCGATCTCGATGCGGCGGTCGCTGCCCTGCCGGTGATCGCGCGCGGCTTCGACCGGCATCACCCAGCCCCCAGCCTCACCGACTATGAAGCACTGAAGGCCGAGTCGGCAGAAATGGCCTGGATCGCCACCGAGGGGAATGCCTTCAACCACGCCACCGACCGGGTTCCCGATGTCGATGCGCTCGCCGCCCAACAGAAGGCGCTGGGCCGCCCGATGAAGGACGCGGTGGAAGTCTCGGCCTCGGGCCGCGTCCGCCAAACCGCCTTCCGCGCGGCGCAGGTGCAGCGCCCCTTCGTCGATGCCAGCGGCGCGACGGTGATGCGCGAGGTGCCGGGCTCCTTCTATGAGTTCATCACTCGCGACAGCATGACCGACGATGCGACCGGCGGAAAAAAGCTGGATCTGGGCTTCGACAGCTCCAACGCGCAGGGCATCTTTAAGATGACCGCCACCGCCTCCTAAGCAAAATTTGCCGCGATTGACCCCGGATCGGAACGGTCGGTATGGTGAAGGTTCCTTACCACCGTTTCGTCCGGTTTTTGTTTTGAGCACCGAAAAATTCAGCCCGCGCTATCGGGACCTCGACGCCTGGAACCCCGATGAGATTCTGGGCGCGCTGCTCGATAGCCAGTTTTGCGCCGTTGCCGCCGTCAATGCCGCGATCAACCCGCTTGAACGGGCGGCGGTTGCCATTGCCCAACGGTTGCGCCAGGGCGGGCGCATCGTTTATGTCGGCGCGGGTACCTCGGGCCGAATTGCGGTGCAGGATGGGGCCGAACTGCCGCCCACCTTCGATTGGCCGCGCGACCGCGTTGTCTTCATTGTGGCGGGCGGTCTGGACGCGCTGGTTCAATCGGTCGAAGGGGCTGAGGATAATCGGGAAGCCGCGATTTCCGCCATCGATGCCGAGGCCATTGGCCCGAACGATTCGGTGATCGGGCTCGCCGCCTCCGGGGCCACCCCTTTCACCGTTGCTGCCATTCAAGCCTCGCGGCAGCGGGGCGCGCTGACGGTCGGCATCGCCAATAACGAAGCCTCGCCGCTGCTGCACGCCGCCGATTATCCGGTTCTGCTCGATACCGGCCCGGAGGTGCTCGCAGGCTCGACGCGGCTGAAGGCGGGCACTGCCCAAAAAATCGCCCTCAATCTGATTTCGACCGTGGTCATGATCCAATTGGGCCGGGTTTACGATGGCTTGATGGTCGATATGGTCGCGGCCAACGAAAAACTGCGCCGCCGTGCCGAACGCATGCTGCACCGGCTGACCGACGCGCCGATGGACCGGATTGAGGACGCGCTGGAAGCCGCCAATGGTAAAGTGAAGCTCGCCCGCTTGCTGCTCGAAGACCTCGGCGTTTCGGAAGCCCGTGCGCTGCTGGACCATCACGACGGCCATCTGCGCCCGGCCCTCGCCGCCCTCGCCGCCCGCCGCAAATCGGCGTAAGGGGAAGGCCGGAACCCTCCCCGCGCCTCTCTAGGCTTCGATCACTTCAATCGTGTGGGTAATCTCGGCGGTTTTGCCCAGCATGATCGAGGCTGAGCAATATTTCTCTGCCGAGAGAGTCACGGCGCGCTCCACCGCCTCGCGCGGCAGGTTTTTGCCGGTGATGCGGTAATGCATGCGGATGGCGGTGAAGACTTTCGGATCGGTCTCGGCCCGGTCCGCGTCGGCGCTAATCTGGCAATCGGTAATCGCGTGGCGGCCTTTTTCGAGGATCATTACCACGTCAAAGGCCGTACACCCGGCCATCCCCGCCAGCAGCATTTCCATCGGACGCAGCCCGAGGTTGCGGCCCCCGGATTCGGGGGCCCCATCCATTACCACCGCGTGACCGCTGCCCGATTCGGCAACGAAGGTGCGGGCTTCGAGCCAGGTTACTTTCGCCTTCATGCGGCTTCTCCTGCGGCAGAAACTTGCGACCGAAGCCGCGTGACGACATTGCGGATCATCGCCGGACCGGCCCCGCCGCCCAGCGACATGATCGATTCCGGGTGGAACTGCACGCCCGCAACGGGCAAGCTCTTATGCTCCACCGCCATAATCACKCGCTTCCGCCGTTTGGGCCGTGACCCTGAAGGCCTCGGGGAGCGTCGCGGCGTCGGCGTAAAGCGAATGGTAGCGCCCAATCGTCACTTCGTCCGGCAGTCCGGCAAAGAGCAGGCTATTGCTCTCGACGCTGACTGCGCTGGGCTTGCCGTGAACGGGTTCGGCCAATTGCCCCAGCGTGCCGCCGAAAGCTTCGACCATCCCCTGCATGCCAAGACAGACGCCAAACACCGGCACATCGGCCTCAACCGCCTGCTGCACGAGGCCGGGAACGCCGAATTGTTCGGGACGGCCCGGCCCCGGTGACAGAACCACGAGATCCCAACCGCCCGCCGCCAAGGCTGCGGGGGCGTGGGTATAGCGCAGCGTCGTCACGGTCGCGCCGGTCTGGCGGAAATAATCGGCCAAGGTCAGCACGAAACTATCTTCGCAATCGACGATCAGGATATTCCGGTCCACGGGCGGTAGCGGCTCGGCAAGCGCCGGGCCATTGTGACCCTGCTTCACCGCCAGAATCGCCTTGCGGCTGGCGGCGCCCTTCAGGATGGTCTCGCGCTCTTCGGCGTCGGGGTCGCTGTCGTAGAGCAGCGTCGCGCCGACGCGGATTTCGGCGATTTGATCCTTCAGGCGGATGGTGCGCAACGTGAGGCCGGTATTCAAATTACCATCGAAGCTGAGCCGCCCGACCGCCCCGCCGTACCAACGGCGCGGGCTCGCCTCATTTTCCTCGATGAACCGCACCGCCCAGCGCTTCGGCGCGCCCGTGACGGTAACGGCCCAAGTGTGGGTGAGGAAGGCATCCAGCGCGTCGCATTCCGCCCGCAGCGTGCCTTCCACATGATCGACCGTATGGATGAGGTGACTGTATAGCTCGATCTGCCGCCGCCCGATGACCTTCACCGAGCCGGGCACGCAGACGCGCGCTTTATCGTTGCGGTCGACATCGGTACACATGGTCAGCTCGGATTCGTCTTTTTTGGAGTTGAGCAACTCCAAAATCCGGTCGGCGTCCTCAATCGCGTCGCGGCCACGCGCAATGGTGCCGGAGATCGGGCAGGTTTCGACCCGCCGCCCTTCGACGCGCACATACATTTCCGGCGAGGCCCCGACGAGATATTCGCCGTCGAGATTGAACAGAAAACCATAGGGGCTGGGATTGATCTTGCGCAGCGCGCGGAACAGATCGCCTGGGCGGGCATCGCATTCCTCGAAGAAGGTCTGACCCGGCACCACTTCGAAGAGATCGCCACGCTGAAAATAGGGCAGCGCTTTCCGCACCAGATCGGCATAGCCCCCCGCCGGAAAATCCGACGCTTGGACGGGTTTGCGCCGCGCGCCGCTATAGTCGATGGCCGCCGTTTCGCGCGGCAAACCATCGGTGTTTAGAAGCGCCTTGCCCGCTTGCCCGGCGAAATCATAGGTAATCTGCTGGGCTTGGCCGCGCTGATTGTCGATCACCACCAGTTGATCGGGCAGGTAGAGCACCATATCGCGCTGATCGTCCGGGCGCGGGCGCATGCGGTCCACCGGCTCGAACTGATAAATCAGATCATAGCCGAACGCGCCATAAAGGCCCAGGTGCTCATCCTCGTCGCTCTTGAAGGCTGCCAGCAGCGCGCGCACGACCGAGAAGGCGGAGGGCTGCTGCGAGCGCTCTTCCTCGGCGAACTTCAGCGGCAGCGGAATGACCGCGCCGTCGATGCGATCCTCGGCAACCGAAATCGCCGTCAGATGCGGGTGACTTTCCAGCGCCGGGCGCGCGAGGCGCAGCAGCAACCGCCCGCGCGCATTCAGCGCCGTCAGCGTGAACACCCGGCCGACGGTCGAGATTTCCAGCGGCGGATTAACGAAACCTAAGCTCCAGCGCTTATAGCGACCGGGATATTCATAGGCCGACGACAGCAGCGCGCCGCGTTGGGTATTGAGTTGATCGATCAGCGCATCAATGGCGGCATCGAACGGAACATCGGTGATCGTGCGGGTGATGGTAACACCGCCGTTCGTCGTATAGACGAACGGAACAGACGTTTTCGACATGGTAGAGAGGCCCTTTTCGCAAAAAACGGTTAAACGAGGGATAGCGCGCTTAACCGCGACGCCATCGGCCCATACACCATTGCGCGACCTTCACCACGTCAGCGTTCCCATCAATAACTTGCTATCGACGCAGCATCGATAGAGGCCTATACCCCTAGCATCGACCGGCCCGGCGGACAAGTGCGGTTTCATGCGCCGTTTCACGAACATTCGTTTTTGAATATCGCTTGACTCATCGGTGTTACTCGATATTGTGCC
>NZ_LAJY01000466.1 GCF_000963705.1 Elstera litoralis
AAGATTGGGCGCGTCTGCCGCACACCGACCCGCGCCGGAATCGCCGTTTTGCCGGTGCGCCTGGTTTTCGAGACGCCCGATGCGCTCGATGCGCTGCTGGCCCCGCTGCTGGAGCCTCCATCATGAGCCGGTCGCGCCTGCGCCGTCTTGTGCAAGATCCGCTGGAAGCGGGCCTCGCCTGGACGCTCTACGGGCTGTTGCGGGCGGTGCCGCTCGATCTTGCGTCGGGCSTCGGCGGCGGCTTGGCGCGGGCGATTGGGCCGCTGCTGCCGGTGCATCGGGTGGCGGGGCGCAATCTTGAGATCGCTTTTCCCGAGATGAGCGCCGCCGAGCGCCGCCGCGTGCTGCGCGACGCCTGGGATAATCTCGGGCGCACCCTGTTCGAATATCCCCATTTGGCGCAGATTCTGGCCGAGCGGGTGGAGATTATCGGCGGCGCGCATCTGACGGCGTTTCGCGACGATGGCCGCCCCGGCATTGCCTTTTCCGGCCATCTCGCCAATTGGGAGATTCTGCCCGCCGCCGCCGGGGTGGCGGGGGTGCCGCTGACCAATGTTTATCGCGCGCCGAACAATCCCAAAATCGATGCGATCATTCGTCACGCCCGCCGCCTCAGCGGGCCGCATCTGGTGCCAAAAGGCGCGCCGGGGGCACGCATTCTGCTGAAAGCGCTGAAAAGCGGCGCGCATTTGGGGTTGCTGGTCGATCAAAAAATGAACGATGGCATCGCGGTGCCTTTCTTCGGCGTGCCCGCGATGACCGCCTCGGCCTTGGCCGATTTGGCCTTGCGCTTCAATACGCCGTTGTTGGCGGCCCAGCCGATCCGGCTGACGGGCGCGCGCTTTCGCTTGATTATCAGTCCCTTGATCGAGCCACAAAGCTTGGTCGAGGGCGCAAGCGGCCTATCGGCGCAGGCGGCGTTCATGGGCGCAATTAACCGGCAACTCGAAGCTTGGATTCAGGCGAATCCGGCCCAATGGCTCTGGTTTCATCGCCGGTGGCCGAAATCTTAACCAAACCCCGTCTTTCGGCCCCCCTTATTCTTGACAGGGGGCGGGGGTCTTTTTTATGGTGCGGCGCAATTTGCCGGTTCGTCTGGATCGGGCGATCAAGAAAGGCCGTGCCTATGACCGGGCCTCACGAGGGGGAAGACACGCGGGACGATGCGTTCGCGCAGCGCCTCGCCTCCTTGGAAGCCGAGCGGCAGGGGAAACCTGCGGCTCAAGGGAAGGGTAAGGGCGACTTAGGCGTTGGCGCGCGGGTCGGGGTCGATCTCGTGTCAGGGGTTCTCTTAGGGGCTGGTCTCGGGTATGGGATCGATCTCTATGCCGGAACGAAGCCGTGGGGCTTGATTGTCTGCTTCATGCTCGGGGCGGCAGCAGGGTTTTTGAATGTGTATCGGTTTCTGAATGGGCAGGATGCGGGCGTCGGCTATCGACGCAAGACTCCCGATCAGCAACCGCCGAAGCGAGAGGAATAGGCATCGTGGCAGGTCCGCTGGCGCAATTTGAAGTCCATTCTATCGGCCCGGAACTCTCGCTGGCCGGCTTCAATGTGCCGTTCAACAATTCCGCGCTGTGGATGGTGATTGCCGTCGTCGTGGCAACGGGCTTGATGATCGCCGCAACGGCGCGTCAGGCCGTTATTCCCGGTCGGCTTCAGTCCTTGGCCGAAGTGCTGCACGGGTTTGTCGCCAATATGGTGCGCGAGAATGCGGGCCAAGAAGGGATGAAATATTTCCCCTTCGTCTTCTCGCTGTTCATCTTCGTGCTGTTCGGCAATTTGCTGGGCATGATCCCCTTTAGCTTCACCTTCACCAGCCACATCATTGTTACCTTCGGCCTTGCGGCGACGGTTTTCGTGGCGGTGACGGTGATTGCGCTGATGCGCCACGGGCTGCACTTCTTCAGCTTCTTCCTGCCGCACGGCACCCCTTGGTGGATGGCGGTCATCGTTGTTCCCATCGAAATCCTCTCTTATTTCGCGCGTCCCGTGAGCCTCTCCATTCGTTTGTTCGCTAATATGATGGCGGGCCATACGATGCTGAAGGTGTTCGGCGGGTTCGCCGTATCGTTGGGGATCATCGGCGGTTTGGCGCCCTTGGCGCTGATCGTGGCCCTCACCGGCTTTGAAATTCTGGTCGCGCTGCTGCAAGCCTATGTCTTCAGCATTCTGACCTGCCTCTATCTCAAGGACGCGATCGAGCTTCACTAAGCCCGGCCAACTTCTGAGACTGTTTCCAACACCACCACTTAGTTACCGCGAAGGATCCTAACATGGACGCTCAAGCCGCCAAGTTCATCGGTGCCGGT
>NZ_LAJY01000467.1 GCF_000963705.1 Elstera litoralis
GCAAGAGTTCAAAACAATTTAAGCATAAATTCTGTATTAAGCTTTTATTAACAATAAAACGATTGTCATTATTAAGAAAACGCTAAAGAAATGGGAGGATTGGGTTACGAACGCGCCTGCGCCAGTGTTTCTGCCTTCATTTCCAGCTCCAACCAACGGTCTTCGAGCGTTGCAAGCTGCGAGCGTAACGTTTCTAATTTTGCCGAAGCATCCGCGAAGCCTTTAGGATCTTTTGGTGTAAAAAGACGCATCCGCGAGTTTTTTGCTCCAATTGTGCGAGTGCGACTGTCGTTGCTTCAATTTGGTTGGGGAGTTGATCGCGCTCCCGTTGATCTTTGTAAGACAGTTTAGTGGCGGGGGCTTTCGGGCCGCTGGGCTCGGCCTTTGCGGCCGATTTAGCGGCGGTTTTTTCGATAGGCGCGTCGGGCCGCTGGGTGAGCCAATCGGAATAACCGCCGGCATAGGCACGCACCTCGCCGTCGCTATCAAACGCAATCGTCGCGGTCACGGTCCGGTCGAGAAAATCGCGGTCATGGCTGACGAGCACCACGGTGCCGGGATAGTCGGCCAACACTTCTTCCAAGAGATCCAGGGTTTCCAGATCGAGATCGTTGGTTGGCTCGTCGAGCACGAGAAGATTGGCGGGGCGCAGAAAGAGCTTTGCCAGCAGCAGCCGGTTCTTCTCGCCGCCGGAAAGGCTGCGGATCGGGCTATGGGCCTGTTCGGGCGCAAAAAGGAAATCTTGCAAATAGCCGACCACATGCTTCGGGCGACCATTGATGATGACCTGATCGCCGCCGCCCTCGCACAGAATGCGCCAGGGCGTATCGTCCGGGTCCAACTGCTCGCGCTTCTGGTCGAAGTACACCGGCTCGATGCCGAAGCCGATGCGGATTTTGCCGCTGGTCGGGCGCAATTGCCCCAGCAAAATCTTCAGCAGCGTCGTTTTACCGGCGCCATTCGGGCCGATCAGGCCAACCCGCGCGCCGCGCACAAGGCGGAAGTTGAAATCGGGGATGAGCACGCGCCGCCGCATGCTGCCATCGGCCTGGGGCTGGTCGATTTCGTAACGCAAATGCTCGGCTTCGGCGACCATCGTGCCGCCGCTCTCGGTGGCGGCGATATCGGCTTTCACCGTGCCCGCCACTTTGAGCCGTTCCGACATTTTCTCGCGCAGATCATACAGCGCGCGGACGCGGCCCATATTACGCCGTCGGCGGGCGGAGATGCCTTCGCGCAGCCAACGCATTTCTTCCTTCAGCTTGGCGGCGTCTTTGCGCGCCTGCTGCTCTTCGGTGGCGACCACCTGTTCGGACCATTCCTCGAACGCCTCATAGCCCTTATCGAGCCGCCGCACGAAGCCGCGATCCAGCCACAAGGTTCGGCGCGCAACGGCCTTCAGGAAGGCACGATCGTGGCTGATGACCAACAGCGCGCCGCGAAACCCGGCAAGCTCGGCCTCAAGCCAAGCAATCGTCGGCAAATCGAGATGGTTGGTCGGCTCGTCGAGCAGCAGAATATCGGGACGCGACACCAAGGCCCGCGCCATATCGGCCCGGCGCGCTTCCCCGCCGGACAGGCCTTCGACCAGCTTTGCGCCGTCGAGCGTTAGCGCGGCGAGAACGGCTTCCACCGTCGCGGGGCCTTCGGGGCCGGCATCGGGCGGCAGGCCTGCTAGCGCATAATCGCCAACGGTCTTGGCCGTGCCGAAATCCGGGTCTTGCCGCAAATAGGCTAGGCGCGTGCCCGGTTGGACGAAGCGTTCGCCCGCATCCAGGTCCACTTCCCCGGCCAGCACTTTCAGCAGGGTCGATTTGCCCGAGCCGTTGCGCCCGACGAGGCAGGCGCGTTCGCCCGGCGAAATCGCCAGATCAATCTCATTGAAAATCGGTTTCGCGCCGAAGGTAACGGTCGCGCCGCGCAGTGCCAGCAGAGGGGGAAGAGCCATAGGGCGGGATGTAGCCCTAGCCTCGCCTTAGGTCAAGGTTGCAGCGCACGCTTTAGGTTTCTTGAACCCGGTTCAGCAGCAAGAACACGCGGATCGCCGAGGAAAGATTGCCGGAGCGGTTTTCATCGATCTCGGCGATGAGCCCATTGATGCTGGTGTGGCGGGCGGCGGCGACGCGGCGCAACTCCGCCCAAAAAGCATCCTCCAGCGAAACGCTCGTTCGGTGCCCGGCGACGACGACCGAGCGTTTCACCAGCCGGGCCGGATCGGTCGCCGAAACGGGGGCACGGTCGCGGGGCGTCCCAGAGCGCAGGGCTTCGTGAAATCCGGTCATGGCGCAACCCTCGGTTCCGGCGGCGGGGGCG
>NZ_LAJY01000468.1 GCF_000963705.1 Elstera litoralis
CTTGTCGATGAAAGAGTTCGACAACGCTGAGTTGGCGCAATCCCAAGCGTCCTGAAGCTGGGGGTTATCTCTTTCGTCACCGGGAACCCGAACTCATTATCAAGGTTCCAGGATGGGAGCCAATGGTTGAAGATCTTTTGGCGACGTCTCGTTCGCAGTTTGAAGCGGATCTTTTAGGCTATAATCCAGCAGCACTTCCCGTCGAGGCAGGGAAAACACAGCCCGACGTTCTTGATCAGTTGCGTCAATTGGCATAGCCCCACAGTAAATATTCCGGAGCGAGGGAGGGGAGGGTTCCGCGCATTGACGGTACCCTCCACCCTTCAATCGAGCCCAGTATTTCGGGGCGCGCGCCTATTCTCAGCACCCCCTGACGCCGCTTTAATCAGTGTATCGATCGGCAGGAAATGCGCGTGGGGGAGGGTTGGGATCGTCTCGAAGCCATAGTGGGTAAAGAAGCGACGTAAGGGCTGGGTGATTGGCCAGGCCACCACCAGCCGAATATCGAGACCCCGGCGAACGTTCAGAATCCGGAGCAGGGCATCGTAGAGCAGGGCGGCTCCGAGCCCCTGCCGCTGGTAGGCTTGGTCGACGGCGAGAAGCCCCAGTATCATGGCCGGGACTGGATTGGGAAGATCGCTGTCGATCATCGGGAGAAGGACGCTGCCGACGGCGACGGTGTAAAAACCGATGACGCGCTTGTCGGTCAGGAGGACAAAGGTTTTGGCGGTCCGCGTCTCGGCGTCACCGGCGCGCTCTCTCAGCCAACCGTCCAGGGCCGGATCGCCGCAGGAAAAAGCGCCTACATCCAATTGCGCGCTGATCGGGACCGGCGGGCTGAAGCGCATCATCGGTTCTGGCTCATCGGTGAGCCGCGCAGCAGGTCAACCAGCGCCGGTGCCGGCTCAAGAGGGCCGGTGAGGGCATCATGGATGACGGCGGCGGCGCTATCACCCAGGTTGAAGACCCGTTGATCCAGCAGGACATCGACAGCGCGGCGGTGGGCGCTATCGACTATATACACCTGCCGGGTAAGGCCAAGGGCCGTCGCTGCCGCATCCACGAGGCCGCGCACTTCGGGGGTCAGCCGTAACGAAACGGTGGTCGGGCGCGCAAGGTCGGAGCGCTGAAGCTCCGCCAAATATTTCGATGTCGTCACGCTTGGGCCTATTGCCTCATTTATGAACCGTCGCCCGACGCGCGGTTCGGTTGGATGATAATCACGGCGACCGACCCACACAGGAAGCGCAAGTGACCTGCCTTGGAACTTTCATCCGGCTGAAAGTAGAGCCTGGGGTAAAGTTACGTCGTTTGGTGCGGTATCGGCAATGGGGCCTGGCTCGGAGCCCGGAACGGGCGGAGAGACTGGCCCCATTGCTTTGAGTTTTGCAGCGTGCGCTGCTGGTGTCTGATAACCCAGCGCCGAATGCGGTCGGACGATGTTATAATCGGCCACCCAGGCCGCAATGACGGCCCGCGCTTGAGCCATGCTGGTGAACAGGGTTTCATTGAGCAACTCGTCCCGCATCCGGCCGTTGAGCCGTAGGCCGGCGTAAGCCAAGCTCTCGCTGTACCCATTCTGCATCGGTTTGCCTGGGGCAATGTAGTGCCATGTGATCTTGGTGTCCTGAGCCCATTTC
>NZ_LAJY01000469.1 GCF_000963705.1 Elstera litoralis
AAAGCATCGTGCGTCGTTTTTGACGCGCGATGCTTTAGACCAAAAGGTCAGGTTTTGTCGGCTTTTGCGGCTGTCCCATTACAAATCACGGATGCGTCATTATGTCGCGGATGAAAACATAGCAGAGTGTGCGACAGCTTTACTGCCCTAATATTGGTATACAAAATATAAAGATGTCTGAAAATGTTCGAATTTTAGGAATCGCTCCCGACTCGAAGTATGTTTCCGAAAGCTTTCTGCCTCTTTTTCATAACAAATGATTAACATTTAGCCTTGCACCGCAGCATAATTACGGTAGGAACGCTCCCACTTTGTGCAAGAATTTGGTTGCGCAGTGATGTGGGGGAGCGGACGGGCGATGCAGGAGCAGATTTTAGCGCTGTCAAAAGAGGTTTCGGATCTCGCGACGATGAAGGTCTCGGAGATCCAGAACGTCATGCGCACAACCAAGATTTTGGCGCTGAACGCCTTGATCGAGGCCGGTCGCGCTGGGGAATATGGCAAAGGCTTTGCGGTTGTGGCCCATGAGGTCAGCAACATCTCGCAACGCATCAGCGATATTGCTTCGGCGTTAAACGACAGTATGGCTGACCGAATTGACGCCCTGAACGAGGTTGGTCATCAATTAATCGCTAGCCAGCGCTGCGCCCGTGCCACCGATCTTGCGCTGAATATGATCGAGATCATTGACCGGAACCTCTATGAACGCTCCTGCGACGTGCGCTGGTGGGCCACCGATTCGGCGATGGTTGCCGCCGCCTGCGATCCGACTCCTAAGAACTGTAGCTTCGCCAGCAAACGCCTTGGGGTGATTCTCGATAGCTATACGGTCTATCTCGATCTCTGGGTCTTGGACCGGCAGGGCAATATCATCGCCAATGGTCGCCCCAATCGCTACCCCGGTTTGATTGGACAGAATTACGCGAACGCCCCCTGGTTCGGCCAAGCGCTCAGCACCCGCGACGGCACCGATTTTTCGGTCGCCGACATTAGCCGTGAGGGCCGCTTGGGCAATCAATCGGTCGCAACTTACGCCACCGCCATTCGCGCCGACGGCGCGACCGATGGGGCGGCGCAAGGGGTTCTGGCGATTTTCTTCGATTGGGAAAACCAGTCCCAAGCCGTAGTCGATCAAGTCCGCCTGACCGACGAGGAAAAACCGCGCACGCGCTGCCTGTTGATCGACGCGCAACACCGCATCATCGCCGCCTCCAAAGGCTCCGGCTATACGCTGGGCGACCGCTACCGGCTGGATATTAAGCGCGGCGAGGAGCAAGGGGCTTTCGTGAAGGCCGATGGCACCATCGTCGGCTACTCCCTCACCCCCGGCTATGAAACCTATCAAGGGCTCGGCTGGTACGGCGTGATCGAACAGGCCTCCGTGATCCCGCAGGCGCACGCTAACGCCAATAACCATAGCCCCGTTTGGATGCCCCACGCGGCGCAATAAGATGCCCAGGGTCTCTACAATATACACTCTAAGAGACTATATTGTAGAGACCCTGAATATTTTCAGGCGTGTTAACTCGTTTTCAGTAGCCGCTTTTTTAGCGCCGCATCACCCAGCCGATCCCATAGACGATGGCGTGCATGCCGATAGATAGCGCAATCCCATAGAGGATTGA
>NZ_LAJY01000047.1 GCF_000963705.1 Elstera litoralis
GGGCGACTGGGGTGTTTTGGCGGATTGCCCTCCAGACGCTGTTATTGTGGCCACGTCGGAAAAACTCCCTGTTGCCCTTTGCCAGCGCGAAGGGGCGGTTCTGCGTCCGAGCCGCGTTTTTAACCTTCAACGGGAGACACCCGATGTCGATTACCGCTGAGCGCAAGACCGCTCTCATTCAAGAATACGCCACCAAGGAAGGCGATACTGGTTCGCCCGAAGTGCAGGTTTCGATCCTGTCCGAGCGCATCCGTAACCTGACCGACCATCTGTCCACGCACAAGAAGGACTTCCACTCGCGTCGCGGTCTGCTGGTCCTCGTCGGTCAGCGCCGTCGCCTGCTGGATTACTTGAAGCGCAATGACCACGGTCGCTATGCGACCCTCATTCAGCGTCTTGGCCTGCGTCGCTAATCTGCGCCGCTGGATGGATGCCTAACACCGATCCGCTCCTTGGACACAAGGGGCGGATCGTTTGCTTTTAGCGTATAAGGTTACGCGGCTGACGCGGGGGACTGCCCTCACCGGAGCCGCTTTTGGGCCGGACTGAAGCCTTTTTTTCGAAGGGTCCGGCGCAGGGTGGGGCGGGCTGCATCCTGGGGGAAACCCAGCCCGCGCGAAGAGGTAGGCGATGAGCGCCCCCTTCGCACGAACGACCGGAAGGAATGACCATGTTCAATGTGTTTAAAAAAGAAATTCAATGGGGCGGCCGTACGCTGACGCTGGAGACGGGCCGCATCGCCCGTCAAGCCGATGGCGCCGTGCTGGTGACCTATGGCGAAACCACCGTGCTCTGCACGGCCGTTTTCAACAAATCGGTAAAGCCGGGCGTGGATTTCTTCCCGCTCACGGTGAACTACCAAGAAAAAACCTTTGCCGCCGGTAAGATTCCGGGTGGTTTCTTCAAGCGCGAAGGCCGCCCGTCGGAAAAGGAAGTTCTGGTCTCGCGCCTGATCGACCGTCCGATCCGCCCGCTGTTCGCCGATGGGTTCCGCAATGAAACCCAGGTGGTTTGCACCGTTCTCAGTCACGATATGGAAAATGATCCCGATGTCGTCGCGATGATCGGCACTTCCGCCGCGCTGACGATCTCCGGTGCGCCGTTCCTTGGCCCGATCGCCGCCGCGCGCGTTGCCTATATCGATGGCGCTTACGTGCTGAACCCGACGCCGACGCAGGTCAAAGATTCGTCCCTCGACCTCGTTGTCGCCGGCACCGTCGAAGGCGTGCTGATGGTCGAATCGGAAGCCAAAGAGCTTTCGGAAGAAATCATGCTCGGCGCGGTGAACTTCGGCCACGATAGCTTCCAGGTGGTGATTGACGCGATCATCGATCTCGCCAATGCCGCCGCCAAGGAACCCTATGATCTGCCGGCCCCTCCGGAAGCCGAAGCCGCGATCGCGGCCCGTCTGAAGGATATCGCCAGCGCCGGTCTGACCGCCGCCTATTCGGAAGTGCAGAAGCAAGCGCGCTACGAAAAAGTCGGTGCTGCCAAATCGGCTGCCGTCGCCAAGCTGGTCGAAGAAGGTTTCGCCGCCGATCTCGTGTCCGCCAAATTCAAGGATTTGGAAGCCGAAATCGTCCGGGGCAATATCCTCGCCACCAAGCGCCGCATCGATGGCCGCGATCTCGTGACCGTCCGTCCGATTGTCGCCGAAGTCGGCGTGCTGCCGCGTGCCCACGGCTCGACCCTGTTCACGCGCGGGGAAACCCAGGCGCTCGTCGTCGCCACCCTAGGCACCGGCCAGGATGAGCAGATCATCGACGCGCTCGACGGCGAATACCGCGAAAACTTCATGCTGCATTATAATTTCCCCCCCTATTCGGTTGGGGAAGCGGGCCGCATGGGCTCGCCGGGCCGCCGCGAAATCGGTCACGGCAAGCTCGCGTGGCGCGCGGTGCATCCGGTTCTGCCGGAGAAGGAAAAATTCCCGTACACGATCCGCGTCGTCTCGGAAATCACCGAATCCAATGGTTCGTCCTCGATGGCCTCGGTCTGCGGCGCGTCGTTGGCGATGATGGATGCGGGCGTTCCGCTGCTGCGCCCGGTCGCCGGGATCGCCATGGGTCTGATTAAGGAAGGCGAAAAATTCGCCGTTCTCTCGGACATTCTGGGCGATGAAGATCACCTGGGCGATATGGACTTCAAGGTTGCCGGGACCGAAAACGGCGTTACCGCGCTGCAAATGGACATTAAAATCACGTCCATTACCCGCGACATTATGAAGATCGCCCTGGAGCAAGCCAAAGACGGCCGTCTGCATATTCTCGGCGAAATGGCCAAGGGGCTCGATGCGCCGCGCGGTCAGGTTTCGGCCAATGCGCCGCGCGTGACCAGCTTCCAGATCCCGAAAGACAAGATCCGCGAAGTCATCGGCTCCGGCGGTAAGGTGATCCGCGAAATCACCGAAACCACCGGCACCAAGATCGACATCGAAGACGACGGCACGATTAAAGTGGCGGCCAGCGATCCCGAAAAGGCGCAAGCCGCCATCGATTGGATCAAAGGCATCGTTGCCGAGCCGGAAGTCGGCGTGATCTACACGGGTAAAGTGGTGAAAACGGTCGATTTCGGCGCGTTCATCAACTTCCTCGGTAGCCGCGACGGCCTCGTGCATATCTCCGAACTCGCCCCGAAGCGCGTCGCCAAGACCGAAGACGTGGTGAAGGTCGGCGATAGCGTGAAGGTGAAATGCCTCGGCTTCGACGATCGCGGCAAAATCCGCCTGTCGATGAAAGTCGTCGATCAGGAAACCGGCGAAGATTTGTCGAAGAAAGAAGATTTGGACGCGTAAGGCTTCTGCTTTCTGGGATGGGGATGCAGAGGCGCTGCCTCTGCGCTCCGGTTAAGGGGCAGTCGCCCCTTAACAATCCCGGTGCCGATAAAGAACGCTTCGAGGGAACTCGGGGCGTTTTTTTATGAGCTATTTTTCGCTTAACATACTACGTTACCCGTAGTACGTTTTCCCGTGATTAAGTCATGGGCCAATAACGTGACCCGGCGGTTTGCCGAAGACGGCAAAAGCAAATTTTCGGGGATGGATGAAGGGACCGCGATAGAGTTGCTGGCAATGCTAAATGCAGCAACCTCTCCCGCCGATCTTAGCCCCCTGAAATCCGTGGGGCTTCATAAGCTCTCTGGGAACCGGGAGGGCCAATGGGCTATGACGATCAATAAGGCGTGGCGACTTTGCTTTAAATTCGAAGACGGCCATGCCTGGGATGTTGAGATTGTTGACTACCACTGAGAGGGCACCGCCATGATCGCCGTTCATCCGGGACGCATTTTGAAGCGCGAGCTACAGGCGCGGGCCTTATCCGCCAATAAGCTTGCGCTCGCCCTGCGGCTGCCCTCAGGCCGGATCACCGATATTCTGAACGGCAAGCGGGGCGTATCACCCGATACCGCCCTGCGTCTCGCCCGCTATTTCGGCAATAGTGCCCGTTTCTGGCTCAATCTTCAGACGGACTTCGAGCTTGCCGTTGCCGAGCGGGAAACCGGCGCGCGCATTCTGGCCGAAGTGAGCCCCGCCGAAGCGGCTTAAGACGGCCCCTCATACTTCCACAGCCGCCAGAACCCCTTCTCCGCCACCAGCGCCCAGCCGTGCTGGGTCGGATCGTCGCCCAAATATTTTTCCACATAGTTCGGCCAGTCGCAGAACCAGATAATGTTGTTTTCGCGCAAATAGTCCCACATGCGGGCCTGATAGGGCACCGCCGCGCGGTTGACCTTGCCGTCGACATTCACTGAACTGGGGCGGAAATACCCAAGCGTGCCCGATTGTCCGGCGGCGACGCGGGCATCGTCCGGCACATGCTCTTTAATCAGCGCCAATTGCTCGAAATAGACGGTTTCGACGTGCAAGGTTTTGCCCGTTTGCGCCATGAGGGCCGAGGCGAGGGTTGGCGCGGCCAAGATCCAGAAGGCGAGGGCGGCGAGCTGCGCGCGGCCCCGGTCCTGGGCCACCCAGGGCGCGAGCAGCCAAGCAAGGCCCACGGTCGCCAGCAATACGAAGAAGAAGAGATAGCGGTAATAGAACCAATAGGCGATGAAGCTGAAGCCATAATAGAGGCAGAGCACCAAGAGCGCGCCCGCCAGCAGCGCCGCGAATTCCCAGGTACGGCGCGGTTTCGGCTCCTTCTGCGCGAAGGGCTTGCGCTGGCCGAGCGCCCGCCAGAACCCCCAGAGCAGCCCGCCGCCCACAAGGGCGCGTAAGAGCGACAGAAGAATGCCATCGTGGAACATCTCGTCCCACTGGCCGAGCCAAAGTTGCGGCAGTCCCGCGACGCCCAAGGCCCAGAACACCCAGCGCAGGCGGCGTTCATTGATCGCCCATTCCTGCTGCGCCGTGCCGCTGGTCGGCATCAGGCTGCCGAATTCGAGAGAGTTATAGGCCCACCAGGGGGCGGAAATCAGCAGCGCGGCCAGCCCCATCGGAACGAGGCGCTTCAGAGCCGCGACCACCCCAAAGCGCCGGGTTTCCTGCCACAGGAGCCACAGGCCGAAGAGCGCCGCGAAAATAGCGGCATCGATACGGGTCAGCACCAGCAGCCCCAGCAACGCGCCGATCCACAGCGGCCCGTTCTTGCGCTCATAAACGCCCTGCTGCCACGCCCGCCACAGGCCCGTATAGCCCAGCATCAGCAACCCGGTTTCGAGCCCGTTGAAGTGATGCATGAAGGTCAGAAAGCCGCTGAGATAGAGCAGGGTCGCCATCCACCCGCGCGTCGCCCTCTCCGCCGGGGTGCCGCCCGCGCCGTCGCGGGCAATCCGCCCGAGGATGAGCGCCGTTGCAATCCAAATCGCCCAGGACAGGCCGAGGACGAGCCGAATGCCCAGCTTCTCGTCGCCGCCTGCCAGCGCATAGGCCCCAGCTTCCATAAAGGTGAACAGCGGCTGAAATCCATTGGTCGGCAAACTGCCGTCGATGGTTACGCCGCGCCCGACGGCGATATTGCGCGCCACCGACAGGCTATAATAGGAATCCTCCGTCAGCGGCGTTGTGAAGATCACCGCATCGGGGCGAAAAGCGAGCAGCCCGCCCACCGCCACGAGGATCAGCGCCAGAATACGCGCGGCACGCGGCCAAGCGGCAGAAACGACAGCCATCGAGCGGAACTCACCTAGACCTAGCGGGACAAGAACAAAGGGGCTACTGTCGCACCCAACACCGAGCGCTTTTATCCCAGATGCGCGCGGGTCTGTCTATTAACGGTGCGAGAGTATGGCGCAATCGATGGAAGTGGGTTTGATTTTGATTGGCCTCGCGGCCTTGCTGTTGGGGCTGCTGTTGGGCTGGCTGATTGCGCGCAGCCGCACCGGCATTCTCAGCGCCCATCTGGAAGACCGCGACAGCCGCCTTGCCCGCCTGGAAGCCGATCTCACCGACGCCAGCGATTCGATTGGCGATTTGCGCGCCGAAAAACGCCGAACTGCGCGTGCTGCTCGAAACCGAAAAAGCCCGCACTGGCGAAAATCTGGCCCTGCTGGACGATGCCCGCCGCACGCTGACCGACCAGTTTCGAGCCCTGTCCACCGATGCGCTGGCGCGCTCCAACGCCAGCTTCCTGCAATTGGCCGAAGAGAATTTCGGCAAACTTCAGATGGCGGCCAAGGGCGATCTCGATCAGCGCGGGCAGGCGATAGCCGCCCTGCTGCAGCCGGTCGTCGAACACCTCGGCAAGCTCGACACCAATCTGCGCGAGATGGAGAAAACCCGCGAGGGTGCCTATCACGGCCTACGCGAGCAAACCGCGCTGATGCGCCAGCTCTACCACGAACTCAAATCCGAAACCGGCAACCTCACCCGCGCCCTGCGCGCGCCCACCGTGCGCGGACGCTGGGGGGAAATTCAGTTGAAACGCGTCGTGGAGCTCGCGGGCATGCTCGACCATTGCGACTTCCAAGAACAGGTGCAAACGCCGGAAGATCGTAAGCTGCGCCCCGATCTGGTCGTGCGCCTGCCGGGCGGCAAGACCGTGATCGTCGATGCCAAAGCGCCGCTGGAAGCCTATCTGCTAGCGGTCGAAGCCACCGACGATGATACGCGCCGCCTGCACCTGCTGCACCACGCGCGCCAGATCCGCACCCATATCAAAGCCCTGTCGGAAAAAACCTATTGGGAGCAGTTCAAGGGCAATACACCGGAATTCGTTGTGCTGTTCTTGCCCGGCGAGCATTTCTTCGCGGCTGCCTTGGAGCATGACCCCAGCCTGATCGAAGCCGGGGTGGAGCAAAGCGTGATTCTCGCGACGCCGACGACGCTGATTTCGCTCCTGCGGGCCGTCGCCTACGGCTGGCGGCAGGAGCGGTTGGCCGAAAACGCCCGCGAGATTGCCGCCCACGGGCGCGAGATGCACAAGCGGCTCTCCACCTTCACCGAGCATCTTTCGAAGATCGGCAAGGGGCTTGAATCGGCGTCCAGCGCCTATAATAGCGCGGTCGGCGCTTTCGATAGCCGCGTGCTGGTGCAAGCGCGCAAACTGGCGGAGTTCGATACCGCCGGGCTGGGCGACAGCCTGGAAACGCCGCCGCCGGTCGAAACCGCGCTGCGCTGGAGCAGCGCCGTCGCCAGCCTGCCGGGACCCAGCAACAATGGATGAAACCGCCCTCGCTAGCTTTTTCGCCCAGCAGCGGCTCGCCATCATCGAAGGCTATATCAAGGCCGGGCGGGCGTTTGAGGGGCTCAGCCCCGAGGAGCTTCAGATTGCTTGGCGCGAAAGCTTCATCGCGCTCGCCGACGACCCCAGCTATGGGCCGATCTTAAGCCGGATCGCCGGGCTCGAATCGGAGTTCGGCCTGCGCCACACCGCCCCGGATTTTACCGGGCTCGAAGACACGATGGCGCAATTGCAAACACGCATGGCCGAGCAGTACCGCAAGGAAGCCGAAGCCGATCCCGAAATGTTTGCCGAGTTTACGGCAAGTCTGGAGGCGGAGATTGAGGCGGCAGCCCTGCCGGTGCCGAAGGAGCAGCAGAACTAACGCGTCGGAACCGGCTTCTCGCCGCGATAATCGTAGAAACCGCGCCCGGCTTTACGCCCGAGCCAGCCGGCTTCGACGTATTTTACCAGCAGCGGACAGGGGCGATATTTGGTGTCCGACAGGCCATCGTGCAGCACCTGCATAATGGCAAGGCAGGTATCGAGCCCGATGAAATCCGCCAGTTCCAGCGGCCCCATCGGGTGATTCGCGCCGAGCTTCATGGCGGTATCGATGGCGACGACCGAGCCGACGCCTTCATACAGCGTATAAATCGCCTCGTTAATCATCGGCAGCAGAATGCGGTTGACGATGAAGGCTGGGAAATCTTCCGACACGGCGACCGTCTTGCCCAAGGATTCCGCCAGGGTGCGCACGCGCGAAAACGTGTCTTCGTCGGTCGCAATACCGCGAATCAGCTCGACCAACTGCATCACCGGCACCGGTTCATAAAGTGCATGCCGATGAACTTGCCGGGCCGGTCGGTGGCGGCGGCAAGGCGGGTGATGGAGATGGAGGAGGTGTTGGAGGCGACGATGGCTTCCGGCTTCAGGTAGGGCACCAGGGTTTTGAAAATCTCGCGCTTCAGCACTTCATTTTCGGTGGCGGCTTCGATGACCAGATCGGACTGGGTGAAGGCGGTATACTGGGTGCCCGTAGTGATGCGCCCGAGGGCGGCCAGCTTCTCCGCCTCGGACAATTTGCCGCGGGCGATTTGCCGGTCGAAATTCTTGCCGATCAAGGCCACGCCTGCGGCCAGCTTCTCGTCGGCAATATCCAGAATATGCACCGGGTAGCCTGCGGCTGCGAAGACCTGAGCAATCCCGCTGCCCATTTGGCCCGCGCCGATGATACCGATGGTGTTCATACTGGACTCCCTTTTCGACAAAAAAGCCCTTCGCACCTGCGATGCGAAGGGCTTGCAGCTTACCCAGGCTTAGGCGCTGCGGTCTAGCTCCTCTTTCAACTCCGGCACGGCTTTGAAGAGGTCGGCCACCAGGCCATAGTCGGCGATTTGGAAAATCGGGGCTTCTTCGTCCTTATTGATCGCCACGATCACCTTGCTGTCCTTCATCCCGGCGAGATGCTGGATCGCGCCCGAAATGCCGACGGCGATGTAAAGGTCGGGGGCGACGATCTTGCCGGTCTGGCCGACCTGATAATCGTTCGGCACGAACCCGGCATCCACCGCCGCGCGGCTGGCACCGACCGCCGCGCCGAGCTTATCGGCCACGGCTTCGAGAAGCTGGAAGTTCTCGCCGTTTTGCATCCCGCGCCCGCCGGAAATGACGATCCGCGCCGAGGTGAGTTCTGGGCGTTCCGACTTCGACAATTCTTGACCGACGAACTTCGATTTGCCCGAGCCCGCAACGGCAGCGACCGCTTCCACTGTGGCCGACCCGCCGGTCGCGGCAGCCGCATCGAAGGCCGTGCCGCGCACGGTCATCACCTTAATCGCATCGGCGGATTTCACCGTCGCCAGCGCGTTGCCCGCATAAATCGGGCGCACGAAGGTGTCGGCGCTCTCAATGGCAACCACTTCGGAAATCTGCTGCACGTCCAGCAAGGCCGCCACGCGCGGCAGCAGGTTCTTGCCGAAGGTAGTGGCCGAGGCGACCACGGCGTCATAACCCTTGGCGACCGACACGACGAGCGGCGTCAGTGCTTCGGCGAGGCCGTGGCATAGTCGGCGCTATCGGCGCTCAGCACTTTGGAAACGCCCGCGATGGCTTTCGCCGCCTCGACCGCAGCGCCAATCCCGGCCCCAGCGACGAGCACATGCACGTCGCCGAGCTTGGCGGCTGCCGTGACGGCATTAAGCGTTGCGGGCTTCAGGCTACCCGCTTCTTGTTCGGCAATAACGAGAACGGCCATGATTAGATCACCTTCGCTTCAGTGCGCAGCTTCGCCACAAGGTCGGCCACCGAGGCCACCTTAACGCCGCCCTGGCGCTTCGGCGGTTCGGTGACTTTCAGCGTAGTGAGGCGCGGGGCGATATCGACGCCAAGGCTGGCCGGATCGATCACGTCCAGCGGCTTTTTCTTGGCCTTCATGATGTTCGGCAGCGAGGCGTAGCGCGGCTCATTGAGGCGCAGATCGGTGGTGATGATCGCGGGCAGGCTGATGGCGAGGGTTTCCAAACCACCGTCGATTTCGCGCGTCACATTGGCTTCATTGCCCGCAACCGCCACTTTCGAGGCGAAGGTTGCCTGCGGCCAATCGAGCAGGGCGGCGAGCATCTGGCCGGTCTGATTGCTATCGTCGTCGATCGCCTGCTTGCCGAGAATGACAAGCTGCGGCGCTTCTTTATCCACAACCGCTTTCAGCAGCTTGGCGACGGCGAGCGGCTGCAAGTCCGCATCGGTCTGTACGAGAATGCCGCGATCGGCCCCCATCGCAAGCGCGGTGCGCAGGGTTTCCTGGGCTTGGGTGACGCCGAGGCTGACGACGACCACTTCGGTGGCAATCCCGGCTTCTTTCAGGCGAACCGCCTCTTCGACGGCGATTTCGTCGAAGGGGTTCATCGACATTTTGACGTTGGCGAGATCGACACCCGTCTGATCCGCTTTGACCCGGACCTTGACGTTATAGTCAATTACGCGCTTCACCGCGACGAGTAGCTTCATTGCTGCGAATTCCTCCGCCCACCGATGTTTTTCTGGTTTGGGACTCTGTTCTGCGGGGCAAT
>NZ_LAJY01000470.1 GCF_000963705.1 Elstera litoralis
CGCGCGGCCCATCGGTGACGACCACCGAGCGGCAGCCGTATTCGCGCAAGGCGAGGGCAAGCGGAAGCGCGCCGGTCCCCTCCGCAGCGCCGGTGAGCAGCCGGGCTTCGTCGCAGTTGCAGAACAAAAGATCGATCCGCGCGAGGCTGGGGCGCAGCCGCTCGGCTTTCGCCACCGAAACGGCATCGACACAAGCTGCGTGCCTTTCGGGCGAAACTGCGCGAGATAGGCCAGGGAGTCGGCGGTAAGGTTCGTATCGAGAAACCAGAAAGGCGTCGCCGATAGGGCAATCAGCAGCGGCTCGAAAAAAGCCGGGTCCATCGCTTCCAGTACGGCCATATCGGCCCAGGCCACGTGCAAACTACCGTCCGGGTTCAGCAGCGCGGCGTAATTGGCGGTCGGCAAGTGCCGATGCGGGGCGATCAGCCGGGTTTGGACGTGATCGGCGGCAAGGTCGCGCAGCAGAATTTCGCCCTCGGCATCATGCCCGATCAGGCTAACGAGTTCCGTGCTCAGCCCCGCGCGCGCGGCCAAAACCGCGACATTGCGCGCCACCCCGCCGGCGGAATGGCTGGCGGAAACCGGGTTGGAGGTGCCGCCCATCACCGGCGCTTTGGCAATTGCCAACGTATCCCACACGAGACCGCCAAACGCAGACGAGATCCGCCATTCCTGCCCCTCCTTAACCTTTGCTCGCCGCTTATACGCCGCGCCGGGCTTTCGCGGCTGTGACGGTATTGTGAAGCAGGCAGGCAATCGTCATCGGCCCGACGCCGCCCGGCACCGGCGTAATCGCCCCCGCCACCTGAACGGCTTCACCATAATGAACATCGCCGACCAAGCGGCTTTTGCCATGTTCGTCGGGCGGCAGGCGGTTGATGCCGACATCGATGACGGTCGCCCCCGGCTTGATCCAATCGCCGCGCACCATTTCCGGACGGCCAACGGCGGCGACCAGAATATCGGCTCTACGGCACAGGGCGGGCAAATCCCGGCTGCGCGAATGGGCAATCGTCACGGTGCAATCGGCCTTCAGCAGCAGTTGCGCCATCGGCTTGCCAACGATATTGGAGCGCCCGACGATGACGGCCTCCATCCCGGCCAAGCTGCCGTGAAAATCTTGCAGCAGCATCAGGCAGCCCAGCGGCGTGCAGGGGACCAAAGCTTGCGCGCCCGTTGCGAGCCGCCCGGCATTGACTGGGTGGAAGCCATCGACATCTTTCGCCGGATCGATGGTGAGTAGCACCTTATCGGCGTCAATATGCGGGGGCAGCGGCAGTTGCACTAGAATGCCATCGACGGCGGGATCGGCGTTCAGGCGCGTCACCAGGGCCAGCACCTCGGCTTCGCTCACGCTTGCGGGCAGCTTATGTTCGAACGAGCGCATGCCCACTTCCACGGTCTGCGTCGCCTTATTGCGCACATAGACCTGACTGGCAGGGTCCTCCCCCACCAGAACCACCGCAAGGCCGGGCTGAAACCCGAGGGTGGCGATTTCGGCAGCGAGGCGCGCGCGGAGTTTCTCGGCGAACGCTTTGCCGTCGATTCGAGTGGCCTGGGGACGGACGGTTGCGGGGTTAGTCATGGGCGAGCGCTCCTAGTTCGTCGGTGATCCGCAGCCTCAGCGCCGCGTCGGCCTCGATAGCCAGACGTTTTACCCGCGCCGTCTCACCGGACAAGAGCTTTACCGCCCGCTTTGGTATGCGCCAATGGTGGGCGAGAAACGCCACCAGCGCCGCATTGGCCGCGCCCTCCACCGGCGGGGCCGACAGGCGCACGCTGAGCACGGGCCGCCCGTCGCTTTCGATCCGCACGCCCTCGATCTTTTCCTTCGCCGATTTCGGCGTGACGCGGACGGTGAGAATCAGCCCATCCGCCGTCACATTGATCGGCAGGGCCAGCGTCACGGCAGCAGCGGATAGACGTAGGCGAAGAGGATCCGTTCGAAAAATTGCAGCAGAATCAGCAGTACCAACGGCGACAGATCGACACCATTGAAACTCGGCAAAACCGCGCGGATCGGCCGCAGCAGCGGGTTGGTCAGCCGATTGGTCAAGTCCCAAATCGTCGCGACGACAGGATTGCGCGTGTTGACGACATTGAAGGCCATCAGCCAACTCAAAATCGCCTGAATCAAAATGACCCAGAACAGCAGATTGATTGCCGTGCTAATCAGCCAAGCAAAGGGGGACATAGACATCCGGTCGCATCTCCTGACGGGTCCAAACCAGCCGCCGATACCTGCACGGCTGCGCAGTAGAAGCTAGCGATGCCAAGCCCTTCCTTCAAGGCCACAGAAGCGCTTGACTTTGATCGCCCCCACGGGCATACCCGCCGACACGGGGCCGTAGCTCAGTTGGGAGAGCGCTGCAATCGCACTGCAGAGGTCGTGAGTTCGACTCTCATCGGCTCCACCAAGAATTTCAAGGGGTTAGCAGCGTGAAGCGGCTAGCCCCTTTTTGCTGTGTCGCGCGCTTGGCGGG
>NZ_LAJY01000471.1 GCF_000963705.1 Elstera litoralis
AACGGTGATGAAACGATAGGGTTTCAACTCCTGCCAGGAAACTTCCTTGCGGGCGGCCAACTCGTGATCGCCCCTACAGGCTAAAACAAAAGGCTCTTCGACCAGAGGATCGAAGGTAATTTCCGACTCTTGTGTGCCGAGGAGCGTAATCCCCAACTCCACCTCGCCATTCAAAACCGATTGCAGCACCGCATTGGCCCCCTCATCGACCACGCGAATACGGATATTGGGATAGGCTTTACTGTAGGTGGCAATCACATCGGGCAGGAAGTAATAGGCCGCAGTTGGGATGCACGCGATATTCACAAGACCGGACCGATGTTCGGCGATTTCCCGCACCGACAGCAGCGAGGCATCGAGATCGTCCAGCAGCCGCCGGGCCTTGGGCAAAAAATCGCGCCCCACCGTCGTTAGCTCCACCCGGCGCGTTGTGCGCTCTAGCAGGCTAACGCCCAGATTTTCCTCAAGCTTTTGCACTCGGCGGGTGAGCGCCGGTTGCGAGAGGTGGATGAGCTGCGCGGCGGCATTAAAGCTGCGCAGTTCGGCAACCGCCACAAAGGCGCGTAAATCGTCGAGATCGACATTCATGTTAATTGCGCATCAATCGTTCAGTTCATTGAAATTCACAAAATTAACCGGCTTCGTCAAGTTGGCCTCAAGACCGGCACCGACAGCTTTGGCGTGCGCCGCCGCGACATTCGATTGATGAGGGTGATATGGGGTCAATTCCGTGTGTGCTGATGCGTGGCGGCACGTCGCGCGGGCCGTTTTTCTTGGCGTCGGATTTGCCTCGCGATCCCGTGGCGCGCGATTCTATCCTGATTGCGGCGATGGGCTCCGGCCATCCGCTTCAAATCGATGGGATTGGCGGCGGTAATCCCCTGACCAGTAAAGTGGCGATTTGCGGTCCGGCAACGAAGGCGGGGGCCGATGTGGATTATCTGTTTGCCCAAGTAGACGTAAGCCGCCGCACGGTCGATACCAGCCCCAATTGCGGCAATATGCTCGCGGGGGTGGGGCCGTTCGCGCTCGAAGCTGGGTTGGTGCAGGCCACGTCTCCCCGTAGCCGCGTGGTTATTCATAACGTAAATACTGGGAAACTGATTGAGGCGACCGTCGAAACCCCCAACGGGCGGGTAACCTATGATGGCGATGCGAGCATCGACGGTGTTCCCGGTACAGCGGCCCCGATCCGGTTAACCTTTCTCGACGCGGCAGGGGCGAAGACGGGTAAGCTGCTGCCGACAGGGCACGCGGGCGACAGAATTGATGGCGTTGCCGTAACCTGCATCGACATGGCGGTGCCGATGATGTTGGTCGCCGGCCCCGCCCTCGGCAAAACGGGGCAGGAGCGCCCCGCCGATCTGGATGCGGACCTCGCTTTTCTGACGCGGCTCGAAGCTTTGCGCCGGAAAGCCGGGGCTCTGATGGGGTTCGGCGATGTGAGCGACCGGGTTGTGCCGAAGCCAGTGCTGTTGGCCCCGCCGGTGCGCGGTGGCACGATCACCGCGCGTTATTTCATGCCGAGAACATGTCACACCGCGTTGGCTATTACGGGGGCCATCGGCATTGCGACCGCGTGCTGCACGCCGGGGACCGAGGCTTTTGCCCTGGCCCGCCTCCCGCCGATCGATAGCGCGGGGCGGCGGACAATCGTTATCGAACATCCTTCCGGCAAAATCGCCGTGGAGTTGGAACAGGACAGCGAGACTGGGGACATCCGGCGCGCGTCGCTGCTGCGCACCGCCCGCCGTTTGTTCGAGGGGCGCGTGCTGGTGCCCGACCCCGCCCGCGCGCCCGTCCTTCTTGCTTAAATCCGCGCCGGTTTTCGTTACGGCGTCGGCAAGCTGCCTTCGTCCTTCGGGACGAGGGCGGTTTTATACGCAATATGGGTGATGAAATTAGCCGGGGCTGTCTCTGGGAGCGGCTTGCCGCCCAGCGTGCAAAGGTAGCCCCGCGACGTGTAGCGGTCCCAATAGGCCCGGAAGACGGCGCAGTTGTTCGTCGCGCCTTTGTCGGTCACTTTCACGGGGATCCAGCGAAAATCAGCGGAACCGTGGCTTACATCCTGATAGCTGCCGAAGTCCAACGTCTTATTCGCGAACAATTGTTGCGAGATATTCTGAATCGTATCCTGTTCCCAGTGAACAAAGTGATGCGCTTCATTCATATGCACAACCGCAATATAATTCTGCGCTGCTGCGACGACAATGTTAATACTGACATCTCGCCGCATATCGTTGGTTTCGCCGATTATTTCAACGGCGCGCTGGAACGAGCTTTTGCCCCATCCCGCCAGCTTGAGATCGAGGGGCGATTCGGCGGGCGAAATATCTTTCGGCTCTTTCCAGGTTTGAGCCGAAACCGGAAGTGCGGCGAGCAGGGCGAGGCCAAGGCCGACGAGACGGGCTGAAAACATCATGCGGAGCTTTCTGCATAGGGCAAGATTAGGGGGTGGGAAGCGTGCCTTCATCTTTAGGCGTCAAAAATTGCTTATAGCTGATGTGGGTGATGAAAGTTTTGATTGCGTCAGGCGAGAGGGGTTTTCCCGGCTTCGCGCAGAACCAGCCCACCGATGATAGATAATCCCATGCAGAGCGAAAGATGCTGCAATTATTTACCTGAGAGCTTGCGGTGTAACTGAAGGGGATGAACTTAAATTGGGCGCGACCATGATACAGATCGTCAAGTTCACCAAACTCTAGTGAAAAATCTTTAAAATAGCGGCCAGCATAATTTTGAAGTGTGTCCTGGTTCCAGTGACGAAAATGTGTTGATTCATTTACGCCAACAAAACTACGGTAATCCTTATCTTCGGCGCGGATTGTGTAAAAATAAACTTCACCGCTGTTGGTGGAATTGGCACCCTTAT
>NZ_LAJY01000472.1 GCF_000963705.1 Elstera litoralis
GCAGGGCGATCTGCGCTGGTTGGCGCTCGATCTCATCGCTCAGCAGCCCCGCCACGGCTATGAGGTGATTAAAGCGATTGAAGACGCCTTCAACGGCCATTACGCCCCCAGCCCCGGCGCGGTCTATCCGATGCTGACGCTGCTGGAGGAAATGGGTTTCATCGCCAGCGAGGCCCAGGGCGCAAAGAAGCTCTATCGTCTAACCGACGCGGGGCGTGCCGAAATCGAGGCCAATGCGGCGGCTATCGGCGCGGCGCGGGAGCGGCTGAGCGATGCACTCGCCCGGTTTGGCGGCGCGCCCGCCCCGGAACTTCTCCGGGCGATGGATAATCTCCGCGCGGCGCTGCGGGTGCGGCTGGCAAAAGGAGAAATCTCGGCAAGCGCGCTGACGACGATCACCAGCGCCCTCGATCGGGCGGCGTCGGAGATCGAGCGGAGCTAATAGCAACAAAAAACCCCCTGCCGAGATGGGTGGGGGTTATTTTTGTTTTAACATAGTGCAAAGTGGCTCCCAGGGAGGGATTCGAACCCCCGGCCAGGCGGTTAACAGCCGCCTGCTCTACCGCTGAGCTACCTGGGATCAACCAAGCACATAACGCGACACTCTTTAAGACGTTGGCTCCCAGGGAGGGATTCGAACCCCCGGCCAGGCGGTTAACAGCCGCCTGCTCTACCGCTGAGCTACCTGGGAATAGGAGCCGTAACGTCAAGTCCGGCGTGTGTAGCAAACCCGTCGGGGTCTGCCAAGGCCGATTTTCATCGGTGCCCTGCCGGTCTTGCCCGACAAAGACTGAACAAAGCGCGCGATGGAGGCCGAGAGCGGAATCGAACCGCTGTACGGGGATTTGCAGTCCCCTGCATGACCACTCTGCCACCCGGCCTCTGGGCGCGCCTGCTCGGTCTAAACCGATGCGGATGCGCGGTGTATCCCGAAGGAAAATGAAGGTCAAGTGTCTTTCCGTGGGCCGCGCCTGGAAGAGGTGACAGGAACGCCTAAAATCGGCGCGGCTTTGCGTTGCACAAGCGAAGGGGCGCGCCTATAACCCTAAGCAGAGTGCCGCCGCATAGGGTGGTTTGGGAGAGGTGGATTACAGGCTCATGGATTACGCAGCCGCTCGCGCGAATATGATCGAATGCCAAGTGCGCACCAATAAGGTGATCGACCCGGACGTGATCGCCGCGATGGCGACCGTGCCGCGCGAAGCCTTCGTGCCGGAAGCGCTGCGCCCGGTCGCCTATATCGATGAAGATCTAACCGTCGCACCGGGCCGGTTTCTGCTGGAGCCAATGATTATTGCCCGCCTGCTTCAGTCGGCCGAGATCAAGAAGACCGACCGCGCGCTGGATTTCGCGACGGGCACCGGCTACGGCGCGGCGCTGCTGGCGCATTTGGCTGGGACGGTGACGGCCCTCGATAGCCGCGCCAGCCTGCTTGATCTCGCCCGCCGCGCGTTGGCAGCAGCCCCCGTGCCGGTTAATTTCGTCGAAGCGCCGCTCGATGGCGTTCTCGCCCAGGCCGAAGGGCTCGCGGGGCAGAGTTTCGACGTTGTCCTCGTGTCCGGAGCCTTGCCGAAAGTTCCCGCCGCTTTGCTGGATCTGCTGGCCGAAGGCGGGCGCTTGGTGACGATTTTGAAGCCGGAAGTGGCCGGGGGCGGCGAGCCGCCGATGGGCAGCGCAACGCTGTTCGTTAAGCGCGCTGGGGTTGCCGCCGGGCGGGTTTTGTTCGATTCGGCAACGCCGTTGCTGCCCGAATTTGCGCCCAAGCCGCAATTCGTTTTCTAATCATCGCCCCATGACCCAAGAATTTCCCCTCCAGATCGATGTTGCGACGCTGTCGGCCTGGTTGGCGGCGGGGGAGCCGGTGACGGTGATCGATGTGCGCGAGCAATGGGAATGGTCTCACGTCCATTTGCCCTCGTCGCGCCTCATTCCGCTGGGAAGCTTGCCAACGCAGGTTGAGACGCTGCCGCGCGTAGGCGCTTTGGTGATTCTGTGTCATCACGGCGGACGCTCTTTACAGGCGGTGCGTTTTCTGCGGGAAATAGGCTATGATAACGCGGTTAACTTAGCGGGCGGTATCGATCGATGGGCTTCGGAGGTTGACCCGAGCCTGTCGCGCTATTAAGTTTGTAACCGTAATTACAGTACGTGATCGCGCTCAGGCCCTGTCCTGAGGCGATT
>NZ_LAJY01000473.1 GCF_000963705.1 Elstera litoralis
AAGGGCACCTGCGTAGGACTGCCGCAGACGGGTCTGGTATGACTAGGAGGATACTCTGTCTGGATGTAAGCTTGTCAAGACAAATAGACATGTTGTAAGACAAATAAAACCCAATCGGAGGAAATCTCGATGTCCGTCAAATCGCCTAAGGATCTGCGCAGTTTTCGCTGGTATGGCGTCGATGATCTGCGCTCCTTCGGCCACCGCTCGCGCACCAAGCAAATCGGCTATTCGGTGGAAGATTTCGCCGGAAAGCCAGTGATCGGCATCATCAATACCTGGTCCGAAGCCAACCCCTGCCATATCCATTTGCGCCAGCGCGCCGAGGAGGTGAAGCGCGGCGTGTGGCAGGCGGGGGGCTTTCCCATCGAAATTCCGGCGCTGTCGCCCGGCGAAACCATGATGAAGCCAACCTCGATGCTCTATCGCAATTTGCTGGCGATGGAAGTGGAGGAGTTGGCGCGCTCCAACCCGCTCGATGGGCTCGTGCTGCTCGGCGGGTGTGATAAGGCGATTCCGGCGCTGCTGATGGGGGCGGCGAGCATGGATCTGCCATCCATCGTCGTGCCCGCCGGGCCGATGCTGCGGCGGCCATTGGCGTGGCGACGTGCTGGGCTCCGGCTCGGACGTGTGGAAATATTGGGACGAACGCCGCGCCGGCAAAATTGGCGCGACCGAATGGGGCGAAATCGAAGATGGCATCGCCCGCTCCTTCGGCACCTGCATGACGATGGGCACCGCCTCCACGATGGCCTTTGCCGCCGAAGCGATGGGGATGACGCTGCCGGGAGCCGCCGCGATTCCCGCGCCCGATTCGTCTCACGCCCGCATGGCCTCGGCCTCCGGGCGCTGCATTGTCGACATGGTCTGGCAGGACCGCAAGCCGAGCGATATCGTGACCCTGGCCGCGCTGGAAAATGCCGTGCGCACGGTGATGGCCTGCGGCGGCTCCACTAATGCCATTGTGCATTTCCTCGCGCTCGCCGGGCGCTTCGGCCTGCCGGTGGATCTGGCGCGGCTCGACGCGATTTCGCGCGAAACGCCGCTGATCCTCAATCTGCGCCCGTCGGGCAAATATCTAATGGAAGACCTCTATTACGCGGGCGGCTCGCGCGCCGTGCTTAACCGCCTGGGGCCGCTGTTGGCGCTCGACGCGCTCACGGTGAACGGCAATAGCCTAGGCGATAATGTGGCCGGGGCCGAAGTGCTGAGCGACGATATCGTGAAACCGCTCGATCAACCCATGCTGGCCGAAGGCGGGCTTGCCGTGCTCTCCGGCAATCTCGCGCCGCAAGGGGCGGTGATTAAGCATAATTCCGCCAGCGCCCATCTGCTCACTCATACCGGCCCGGCGCTGGTGTTCGAGGATTATAACGATATGTCGGCGCGTATCGATGCCCCCGACCTGGACGTAACCGCCGATAGCGTGCTGGTGCTGCGTCAAGCCGGGCCGCTGGGCGGGCCGGGGATGCCGGAATGGGGCATGCTCCCCATGCCGAAGAAGCTGCTTCAGCAAGGCGTGCGCGATATGGTGCGCTTGTCCGACGCGCGCATGTCGGGCACCTCCTACGGCACCTGCGTGCTGCATATCACCCCGGAAAGCCAACTCGGCGGGCCGCTCGCGCTCGTGAAAACCGGCGATCTGATTAAGCTCGACGTGCCCGCCCGCCGCTTGGATCTATTAGTTTCCGAAGCAGAACTGGCCGCGCGCCGCGCTGATTGGACCCCGCGTGAGATCATCTACCCGCGCGGCTACGGCATGCTCTACGCCCAGCACGTGACGCAAGCCGACAAGGGGTGCGATTTCGATTTTCTGGAGCGGACGGCAGGAAAAGTGCCGGAGCCGGAAATTCACTAGAAAAATAGATTAACTTTCAGTTATGCGTGTTTAAGATACCCGTCTTTCTAAAAGGACGGGTATCTTGCTTTTAGTCTATATTGAACATTATTGGTTTTACTTATTCGTTAATAATGAAATTTAATTTCAAATTATGCGATGCTGTACTGTATAGCCTGAAGGGTTAGGGTATGAAACACCTCTCCCATCAAAATTTTCGAGCGAGACTACAATGAAGACGATATCGATTCGAACGAAATTGATTCTGTCAATTCTAACATTATCGCTTGTATTAATCCTATCATCGCTGATCGGTGTATTGAAGCTATCGGATACACGCAATTCACTGGATGCGGTTATTTCCCAACATGTTCCAAACTTCATGCTGCTTCAGGAAATAAGATCGGAAATCTTGGCGTTCAGGATTGCCGAGGCCCAACATATTCTCGCCTTTGACTTTCAAGATA
>NZ_LAJY01000474.1 GCF_000963705.1 Elstera litoralis
CGTGAGCTTGGCGAAGGTTTGGCGCAAAAGCTTATCGACTTTGACTTCCAGACGACCGACTTCCTCGGCGATATTCACCGTATCGTCGGAGGTCAGGTGCCGCAGTTCTTCGATCTTGGCTTCAAGATCGGCAATTGGCTTCTCGAAATCGAGAAAAGTCCGCATTGACTGGCATTCCCCGGGTCTATCAGGCGGGCGGACCCTGCCTATGTTCGCCCCGATTGTCAATCGCGGCAGCGGATTTCCCCGCCGCCCCCTTGACCGGGATGGTGCATTTAACCCGAGTTTGCCGCTACGCAGCAAAAAAATTTGCACCTTCCAGTAACGGTAAATTTCGCAATTAAGAATCGATTGCATTCGCAAGTGAGGAAGGCTAGGCTTTGACCTATCAATCCTAAGGGGTCTCCTGCCATGTCGAACCTTGCTGAAGTTGCTAGCGCCCTAAGCCAACCTGTCGCCCGCGTCGTGCCGAGCGATCTGCCGATTCTCCAAAGTCGCGATCTCTTTACGACGCAGCGGGAAGTGTTGATCCAGCACGGTACCGACCATTACCGCCTGCGCCTGACCTCCACGAATAAGCTGATTCTAACGAAATAGCGGGCGCGTAAGCGCCCCAACCTTCCCCGCCCCCGCCAGCCGCCCCCTCGCCAGCACCGGTTTCCTCTCAGGCTTTGCCTGCCCTGTTGTTGGTGAGTTGCGATGATTTTTCTGCGCTGCTCGCGTTTGCGAGCTCTTTCCGTTTCCGCCGCGTTGCCCGCGCTCTTGCTGCCGGGCCTCGCGCTCGGGCAGGCTTCGCCTGCGCCGGTCACGCAGCTTGATACCCTTTCGGTAACGGGCACGCGGACCGAAAAACCCATCGGGGAAGAAACCGGCACGGTCTCGGTAATCCCCGAGCAGGATTTGCGCCGCCGGGGAGTCCATCGCCCGCAGGATGCCGTGCGCTACGAGCCGGGGGTTGCGGTCGGCAATCAGCCGACCCGCGCGGGCCAGGGCAATTACACCATTCGCGGTATCGGCGGCAATCGCGTGCGCGTGCAAGTCGATGGCGTAAAGATTCCGGATTATCCCGCCTCCAACCCCGCCTATACGCGCGATACGGTGGAGTTCGACAGTTTAAAGCGTCTCGAAATCCTGCGCGGCCCTGGCTCGGCCCTCTATGGGTCGGATGCGCTCGGCGGCGTGGTCGCCTATGTCACCAAAGACCCCGAGGATTATCTGAACGAGGTGGGCCGCGATTGGACCATCGGCGGCCGGGGCTCCTACGATAGTTCCGACAAAAGTTTCGGTAAGGCCGCCACCGCCGCCGGGCGCGTCGGCCCGGTCCAAGGGCTGTTGAACTACACCCGCCGCGACGGCAATGAGGTCAAGAACAAGGGCGCGCTGAAGGCCAATCCGCAGGATTACACGAGCGACAATCTGCTGGGGAAACTCGTTATCGGCGAGAAGGATAATCGCCTGCGTCTGACCGGCGAATATCTGAAGCGCGAAACCGATACCAATGTGCTGACCGATCTCAGCGCCTCGGTGCTGGGCTCGCAGGGTAAGGATACAACGCAGCGCTTCCGCGTCAGCCTCGATCATAGCTACGCGCGCCCGCTCAGCTTTATCGACCAGATCGACACGAAACTCTTCTACACCAGCGCCAGCCGCGAAGAAGTGACCGAACAGCGCCGTCTCACCTCCGGTCTTGCGCGCTACCGCTTCAGCGATCTCGATTTCACTCAGGATATTTACGGCGGCGAAGTGCAGGCGAAATCCTCGGCAAGCTGGTTCGGGCTCAGCCACGCCTTCACCTATGGCGTGTCGCTCGATCAAACCAAGACCGAACGCCCGCGCAATCGCTACGAGCGGACGCTCGCGACCGGCGCGATTACCTCCACCTTCTCCGGTGGGCCAGGGGTTCCGGCGGATGTCTTCCCGAACAAGACCTTCCCCGACACCAAAACCCTACAAGCCGGGGCCTATCTGCAAGACGAAATCAAGACCGGCCCCTGGACCTTCCTGCCCGCCGTGCGGTTTGATTATTACCGTCTCACGCCGTCGCCGGATCAGGCTTTCGCCAATACCAATTACCGCAATTTCGAGATCCGCGAGTTTTCGGACACCGCCGTTTCGCCGAAATTCGGCACGACCTACAAAATCGACGAGCGCTTCTCGGTCTTCGGGCAATATGCCCACGGCTTCCGCGCGCCGCCATATGATGACGCCAATATCGGCTTCACCAACGGCCCGTCGCGCTATGAAATTCTCCCCAACGCCAATCTGAAGCCCGAAGAAAGCGACGGCGTGGAAGCGGGCTTGCGCGGCAAATTTAAGGACGGCAGCAGCTTTAGCGCGTCCGGTTTCTACAATGCCTATACCGACTTCATCGAAAGCACGATGATCGGGACCACGCGCGACGGCATCACCCAGTATCAATCGCGCAATGTTTCGAAAGCGACGATCTGGGGGCTCGAAGCCCGGGGCGAGTATCGCTTTATGCCGGATTGGGGCCTGCACGGTAGCCTTGCCTATGCCCACGGCACCAACGACGATACCAATCAGCCGCTGGATAATATCGCGCCCTTCACCTTGCGCGCGGGCCTGACCTACGATCACCCGACCCAAAATTGGGGCGCGAGTCTGATGGCCAGCCACTATGCCCAGAAGGACCGGGTGAGCAACCCCAGCTTCTACAAAGTGCCCTCGGCCACGATCATGGATGTGTCGGGCTATTGGGACATTACCGAGCAATTCGGCCTGACCGCCGGTGTGTATAATCTCTTCGATAAGCAATATTACAACGCCCTCGACGTGTCGGGCTTCCAGGCCAACCGCACCGATCTTGAGCGTTACACGCAACCAGGCCGGACCTTCATGGTCGGCTTGTCGGCGCGCTGGTAGCGGCAATGCTCGGGGCGCGGGTAGAATCAAAAGCGGGTGGGGCCTTTGTGGCCTCGCTGCTGGTGCATGGGGCGGTAATTGCGGGCTTTGCCAGCCTTCCCGCCCTCAACCCCGGTCTGCCCCGTCCCGAGCCCGTGCCGATGCTGCTGGCGCTGCTCCCCGCGCCCGCGCCCCAGCCGGAACCGCAAATCCCGGAACCGCAAATCGAAGCGGCGCGTGACCCCGCCCCGGCTCCG
>NZ_LAJY01000475.1 GCF_000963705.1 Elstera litoralis
CTTCTTTTTGACTCAGTTGACACCGATCTTTATCGGCTCAGCCCCGAGTTAACCCCCTAAACCGTCGCAGATATGCAACAGTGTTGCCGGTTCTAACTCTTGTCGGCGCGTCTCCCTATTTGTCTTGGAGATAGCGTTACAGAGTTTTTTAGATTCCGAAAGCCTTTTCGCGTCGGCGCTGCACAGAAGAGGAAATTCGCATGGCCTCCCGATATTTCGCCACCGTCCGGCGGGCGATATCGACACCATCTGTCCTTAAAATATCCACAATCTTATCGTCGGAAAGCACCTCGGTCGGCTTTTCGGCGTCGATCAGCGCCTTGATGCGGTAGCGCACCGCTTCTGCCGAATGGGCCGCCGAGCCGTCCGCCGATTGAATGGCCGAGGTGAAGAAATATTTCAGCTCCAGCATACCGCGCGGGGTTGCGATATATTTTGCCGTCGTCACGCGGCTCACGGTGCTTTCGTGCAGCCCGACGCCCTCGGCAATATCGCGCAGAATAAGCGGGCGCAGATGAGTGATGCCATAGCGGAAGAAACCATCCTGCTGGCGCACGATCTCACTTGCCACTTTTAGAATCGTCGTGGCGCGCTGGTGCAGGGCTTTCACCAGCCAATTGGCGGTTTGGAACTGCTCCGAGATATACTCCTTATCGGTCTTGCTCAACGGCTGGCGGCGCACGCGGCTGTGGTAGCGGTTATTCACCAGCACGCGCGGTAGGGTTTCGGGATTGAGTTCCAAAATCCAAGTGCCATCGGGCAGGGCGTGCATGAGAATATCGGGCGTCACCGGGTCCACGTCGCTGCGCTCGAAGGCCAGGCCCGGTTTGGGATTGAGCGCCCGGATCTCGCCGATCATATCGCTCATATCCGCCCCGTCGACGCCGCAGATCCGCTGCAAAGTGGCGAGATCGCGGTGGGCCAGCAGCGGCAGATGCTCTAGCAGGGCTTGCATTGCCGGGTCGAGCCGATTGCGCTCGGCCAATTGCAGCGCCAAACATTCGCCCAAGCTGCGCGCGCCAACCCCCGTAGGGTCGAAGCGCTGCACCTGCTTTAGCACCGCCTCGATGCGCGCTTCGTCGCAGCCGAACTGATCGGCAAAGCCCAGCAGCGGTTCGGATAAATAGCCCGCATCGTCAATCGCCTCGACCAGAGCGGCGGCGATCATCCGATCGGTGCTGTGGGCGAAGGTGAGCCCGACCTGCTCCATGAGATGCTGGCGCAGCGTGGGCCGCTCGGTGAGCGTTTCCTCCAGCCCGCGCATA
>NZ_LAJY01000476.1 GCF_000963705.1 Elstera litoralis
CCTCGCTAAAATCGAATGATTCCCGTGTTGTATTACGATAATTTATCTACTCGATACATTTTTTAGGGGATGTTTCATGTCGATATTTCGATTTTTATTGGCATTGCTCATCCTTCCCATTTTGTCCGCCTGCGCAACCCGACCGCCAGACGCCTTATCGCCCGAGGCCCCTGTGTCGGCTGAGGAGGGGGTGATTGTCTACGGGTTTGCCTGCCGAAGCTTTCTAGAAAGCCGCTGCACAATCGAGTTCACTCGGCTGACGGAAGGGGTGTTTTCCACTCAACCGAAAGACCGGGTTCGGGGCGTAACCGGGGAGAAGAATATCTATAGTTTCCAGAACCCCGATAGCCGCCGCAATTTTGCCTACTACGCCCACCGCGCCGCGCCCGGCACTTATGCCCTACGCCGCTTTACTGCCGTGGCGAATAATATTCTCAGCGTCTTCACCGTCACCGATGCGCACACCGACCGGCCCTATGCGCCGTTCCAGGTGGACGCGGGAAAGGTTCATTATCTCGGCGATTTCACCTTCTACACAACGCCGTTTAAGGAGGAAGTCCCGGTCGAACGGGACGAAAATCCAGCGGCGATGGCGGCATTTTTGAAGGATTTTCCCAATCTTCCCGCCGAACGGGTGACACGGGTGATCGATTTTGGGCCATAATGCCGCCTCCAATGGGACCTTCAGACCTTCACGCGGTGATTTTCGATGATGAAACGGGCTTGCCTTCTCCTTCTCGCGCTGCTTGCAAGCTGCGTCCGCCCGCCCGAACCGCCCGTGACGGCGGAAACCAGCCTGCCGCCCGGTAAGGCCATCGTCGTGCATGGATTTATGTGCAGCACCTTCTCGGAAACCCATTGCAGCATCGAATTCGGGCGCTTGATCGGCGAGACGTTCTCCGAAACCGAGAGCCAACGGATTTACGCGGTGGCGCGGCCGGAAAACCTGATGCGCTTCGCCGGGATGGGTTTGCCGAGCGCCCCCAATAAGGACAAAAAGATGGGCTATTATGCCCATGTCGTCGAACCCGGAACCTATGGGCTCAAGCAGTTTTCCACCCACGGCAACAGCCAAACGTCGAATTATCTGACGGTCGATAAAGAAACCAAACGGCCCTTTGCGCGCATCGAGGTCGAGGCCGGAAAGATCAATTATCTCGGGGATTTTCTGTTTAG
>NZ_LAJY01000477.1 GCF_000963705.1 Elstera litoralis
AAATCACGAGACCGTAGTTCTTTTCCCGCAACCGCGCCAAGGCGGTGGAGCCATCTGTGGCTTCATCGACATTGTCGAAACCAAGCTGTTTCAGAAGGTTACGGATGATCCGAAGCATCGTCTTATAATCATCGACGATGAGAATCGGCATATTCTTATCCATGGAAGCTCTAAGTCCCCTGTTTGAGTCTCTGGACTGTGCAGGCGCAAGGTCTACGAGTGGCGTGCTTCCGTCAACCCTGCGTGTGAGAAACCCTTTAGAATAACTGTCTTGACTTAAGGCCGCCGCGGCGCAGCAGCCGGAACGGCGGGCGCGGACGGCTGATCGCGGCTGCGGTCAACGAGCAGCGCAGTCAAGGTTTTCGCGCGATCCGGCAGCATGCTGGCGAGGATCGGCGCGAGTTTATTTTCCTTCATTCGCCCGATCACCCCGACGACAACGTCGAGATCGAGCTTTTCGAGAATCTGCGCGGCTTCCTTCGGCTTCATCGTTTCATAGATGCGCACCAGGCTCCGCAGACGCTCCTCCTCATCCTTGCTGCGCTGATCGACGAGGCTGCGCAGTTGCGTCTTCAGCCCTTCGAGTTCAGACACTTTCTCATCGAAGCGTTTTTCGGCGGCGCGCAGCATGGCTTCGCGCTGTTCAAGCTCCCGCTCCCGCTTATCGAGCGCTTCCCGGCGTTCCGACAGCTTTTGCAGCAGATCGATTTCGCCCTGGGTAAAGCGCGTCGGATCGCGCGGCATTTCAGCCGTGGCGGGCGGGGTTGCCGCCGCTACTTCAGTTCCCTTCGCAGCATCGGCGCCGGACTTGCCTGCCCCAGCTTTCGGCGTTGCCGCCTGGGCCTTGGCTTCCGAGGTGCCGAACGGCACGAGCGACTGTAACTGCTGGAAACCGTCATAGGCTTCTTGCACTTTGAAGAAGAGCAATCCGATGACCGCCAGAACCGTCACCGGCAAGAGACGAAAAGGAAGGAACCGGCGCATCGGCGAACTCTCCTACATCAAGGCACTGAAGCAAATATACCGTTCAAATGGGACAGTTCGGCAATGCCCGAGGCAAAACCGAACCGTCTAATCCTAGCGACGAGCGCGCAAAGCCTGAAGCAATTCACGTTCGGCGCGCGAGCGCGGTGCCGCTTCGCCCGCAGCCTCACCAGTGTCAGCCGGAGCCCCAGTCCCGCCGAGAGCTTGACGCAAGCCCGCGCGGTCGCGGGTTGGGCGGGCACGTTCGGGACGGCCTGAGGCCGGAACCTCGGCTTCCTCGGCAGGCGCTTGAGCTTCGGTTGCGGTCGGGCGCGGCGCGCGACGCTCGGCACGCGGCTCGGCCATCGCACCCATACCCATCGCCGGAGCCATCGGTGTTTCGGTCGGACGTTTCCAGCGCGCGTTCCGGCAAACGGCTCACATTATCGCGCGCTTCCGGCTTGGCACCGGGACGCCCCACTTCCGTCCGGGCCGTGCGAACACCGCCCTCAAGACGATCGGCAAGGCTGCCGCCGCGATCCACGAGGTACGACAAATCGTCGCGCAGGTTTTGGCTGCGTTCGAGATACTGCTGGAGCCGCGTCGCTTCGTCGGTTGCCGAGCGCAGGGCTTTGACGCCCGATTCGGCCCGCACGCAGCTATCGTTAAAGGCGGCGATCAGCGCTTCCAATTCCGCTCGGTGATTCCGGATCACATTGAGCTTCTTATTCAGCACCCAGCAGAAGATAACCGTCGCGACCAGCAAGAGGGCGACAATTACATTGAGATAAAATCCAAAGGTCATCATCGCGGGACTAGTCCTTCTGAGTGCGGGATTCGATTTTCACCGCGATGTGATTGTTGCGCTGCCCCACTTTGCCCTTGAACATCGTGACGCCTCCCGACCGCAACATAACCGGGCTTTCCGGCGTGCAGTT
>NZ_LAJY01000478.1 GCF_000963705.1 Elstera litoralis
CTTCGGGCGAACCAGTATCGCCTTCCTTGGTGGCGTATTCTTGAATGAGAGCGGTCTTGCGCTCAGCGGTAATCGACATCGGGTGTCTCCCGTTGAAGGTTAAAAACGCGGCTCGGACGCAGAACCGCCCCTTCGCGCTGGCAAAGGGCAACAGGGAGTTTTTCCGACGTGGCCACAATAACAGCGTCTGGAGGGCAATCCGCCAAAACACCCCAGTCGCCCGGTGTGAGCGAAAGAGTTTGTCCTTGGCGGAGGCGCTGCGCCATTGCTGCTGATAAGGCCAGAGCCGGGATGTCGTCCAGCACGGTCATAATCGACAGCAGGCGATCCGACAGCGGCGGACTATGACCGGAGTCATCGGCCGAATCCAGCAAAATCGAGTCTTTTTCGTGAAACGGCCCCACCGCGATGCGCCGCAGCATCGACACGTGGCCGACCGTGCCCAAGGTCAGCGCCAAATCGCGCGCCAGCGAGCGCACATAGGTGCCTTTGCCGCAGTCCATTTCCAGCGTTGCATGGTCGGCGTCGGGCAAATCGACCAGCGCTAGGCTGAAAATATCAACCGGGCGGGCGGCGAGTTCCACCACCTCCCCGGCGCGGGCGAGATCATAGGCGCGCTGGCCGTCGACCTTGAGAGCCGAATAGGCGGGCGGTTGCTGAAGGATGGTCCCCAAGAACCCCGGCAGCGCCGCGTCAATCGCCGCGCGGTCGGGCCGATGGTCGGAGGTCGCGGTAATCTCGCCCTCGGCATCGTCCGTTGAGCGGGCAATGCCCCAGCGCACCGTAAACCGGTAGGTTTTGCGCCCATCCATGACCAAGGAGACGGTTTTCGTCGCCTCGCCAAAGGCCAGGGGTAGCACCCCCGAGGCTAAGGGATCGAGCGTGCCGCCGTGGCCGACCTTTTCGGCATTCAGTAGGCGTTTCGCCTTACCGACCACCGCCGCCGAACTGACGCCCAGGGGCTTATCGACAATCAACCAGCCATGCACGGGAACGCCGCGCCGTTTCCGGCTCATTTTGCGGGGTCGGCTTCGTCGCCTTCACCCAGGTCGTCGTCGGCATCATCATCCACCGCGTCGGCTTCATCCTCTTTCGGCAGGAGGTCACGCAGCACTTCCGGACGGTTGAACAGCTCGCCGATGCGTGCGGCCTCGCCAAAGGAGGTATCGGCCTGGAACCCCAGTTCCGGCACGAATTGCAGGCGCAATTCCTTCGCCATTTGTCCGCGCAGGAAGGGGGATGCCCGACGGCAGGCCTTCACCAGCGCCTTTTTGCGCCTCCGGCGTATCTTCCCCGCCAAGCTTGGCGACGAAGGCGGTGGCGTGGCTGAGATCGTGGCTCATGCGCACTTCCGTCACCATCACAGGCACGCCCGCTAAATCGGGATCGCGTAAGCTGTCGCGCGCAAAAATCTGAGTGAGCACGTGCCGCACCTCTTCCCCCACGCGCAACTGACGCGGCGAAGTGGCTTTGCCCGCAGGGGCGGACAGGGTGTGCGTGGCGGAGGGGCGGGGGGGGCGGGGCATGTCTATGTCGTTTCGCTAAAGAGGGCGAGGACACTAGGCGTGCCGACCAAGTCTGTCAATTGAATCCCGGACGCTTTGGTAGCGCCGCAGCGTCCGGGGACTTCGTCATAAAACGCGCCGTTCTAACCGATGAAGGAAACGTAGAGCGTCGTCGAACTTGCCGCGAAATTGACGCGCGCAACCCCCGTTCCGCCGTTCCGGCGAAGCTTGACGACGGGCGGCGTGGTGCTCTGGCTCAAGATCATCGGAAACGATCCGTTGATGGTGAGGGACGATTGCCCATTGGCGGCCCAGGACAGGGTTTTAACGGCCCCGTTCGCAATGACGGAGAAGGTCCCCGTTTCCGTCGTGCCCAGATCGCTGAGGGAGATCGTGACGTCGAACTGCCACAGGCCTGTATTGGGAATACCCGTGGTTAGAATAGTCGCATCACCCCGCAGAACTTGCGGGAAGGGGATGGTCGTTTCCGTTGCGGCCGGCAGGTCGACCACCGCCGTGCCCCGTGCGAAGACATACCCATTGGAAACCGGATTGCCGACCGTAAGCTTACCCAATTCATACATGCGGGTGTTGGCGTCGGCATGCGGGTACTTATTGAATTTCTTCTGATTGGGGGCGGTCAGGGTTATCCACGTAGGATTGTCGACGGTGATATTATTGTAAGTCCCGGTATCGCCCAGATAGATACCATCATAGGCGATACCGCCCTGGGCATCCGCCCTGAAGGAGCATTGCTCCAGAATGACGGTCGCTACGGCGGCAGCCCCTAAGGTGCCGCCGAAAACAACCCCTTTGTTCGGAATCATCGTCGTATTGGTCTGCCCATCGAGATGGCTGATAAAGCGGCATTGCTCGATAAGGCCGTTGGTCAGATATTCCAGCCGGATCTGGGCACCGTAATTGCTATCGAACTCAATCTTTCTGACGGATAGATTCTGCGGGCCGCTGTTGATGCGAGCTACGCGAAGCCCGGCCGCCTGGTCGCCCGACGCGGCGGTACCGTTGCCAGCGATAACCCCGCCGTCAATGTCGGCCCCCGAACCGATCAGGACCCCGGCACCATTGGCCTGAACCTTGGTATTCTTCCAGTATAGGATGAGCCCCAGCCCAGAATAACCGGCGATGCCATAGCCGCCGTTCTGAATGATCTCGGTGTCCTGAACATGCAGGATGCTCTGGATCGCATCGCTGTTGCCGATAACGTAGATGGAACTGACTTCCGTCAGCGTGGTGGGGAAGGAAATTTTGACGATAAAGTCACTGACGAGCTGGGTCACGATGGACCCCACCGGGACGCCGGGGCCTGAAATGCCCATCCCGACACTCAAGCGGGTGAGAAAACCGCCCGCGGCGCGCGTCAGCTCGTTGCTTCCGGCCGTCTTGCTGACGTCCGTCATCTCCGTGTAAATGGTCGAGACCAGCGGCGATTTCACCGCGTCGCCGCCGAAATTCTTAATGACGATACTGTTCAAATACCAATCGAAAGCACCGGTCAAGCTGAGGGCCGATTGATCGGGAATATCGGATTTTCCCGTCAACGTCATATTGCTGATAAGGCCGTTTTTCAGGAAACGATACCCAACGGTCTGCTGGCAGGTCAGCAGCGTTCCCGTCCCCCGATAGTCCATAATACTGATGTCTTTGCCTTCGCCGAACAATTGCGGGCCGAAGCCGTGATTGTCGACCGGCGCCGTCACCGTCAGCGGGCCGTTCAGCCGGAAGGTTCCCGCCGGAACGAAGACCGGTCTGCCGTTGGCGGCGGTCAAGGCTTGGGCAAAGGCGGAGGTACTGTCGCTACCGTCTGGCAACGCACCGTAATCCATGACATTGATGTATGGGCTATAAGGGCTCGATGGTGAAGTCATATTTCCCCCAAAAGAAAGTAAAATATTTCATCGCATCTTAATGTGCGGCGAAATTTCTTGTATATCCGTTTTGAGAATCATGGCAAAACGGCATGTAGGTATTTTTTCATGATAATGCATGGATTCTAATCTGACGTATTCTGTTTAGCTTTATATCAAGTTGATATTTTCTCTTCAAGAGACGGTTTTGTTAATTTTCCGATGGACACGTAAAAGTCACACCACTGCCGGAAGAAACCTCTTCCAGCGGTATAAAAAGGCGGGAGAGCCATTTTATGCAAAAACTTGAAGGACGTGGCCAAAAAAAGGGGGCTCAGACCACCGGGCTGATCGTTGCTACCCCACCCAGAGGGCGTGCGACCCGGAACGGCGACGGTATAGAACCGGATCTTGGTGTCTTCGCTTACAAGCGTAAGCCCCTCGTGTTGCGCCTGCGCCACCAACATCCGATTCTATACCGTCGCCGTTTCCCCAATCCCCGGCGCTAGGCCCCCCGCTGCCCCAGCCGATAGGCGCGCGGCGAGGTTCCGGCGCGTTGGGTGAAGAATCTTGAAAAATAGGCGGGGTCGCTGAAGCCCAAACGATAGCCCACTTCGGAGGCGGTCATATTCGTGTAGAGCAGCAGGCGCTTGGCTTCGAGCAGGCGGCGCGTATGGATCATCTGTTGCGGCGCACAATTAGCGGTGCGGCGACAAATGAGCGTAAGGCGGCTCGTCGTCAGCCCTAAAGCGGCGGCATAATGCGCCACGGTCCAGTCTTCGCTCAGATGATCCTCCAGCAGGCGGCGGAAACGATACAGCGTGAGGTGATCGTTGGAGGCAATCGTCGGGGCGGGTTCGGCGGCGTGCGACGCGCGCAAAAGGCCGACCAGAATCAAGCTCACCCAGGCCGAAACCGCCGCCCGCATCGCAACGCCGCCCCAGCGCACTTCCTGATCGAGGGCGACGAAGGCGGCGCTCAAGCTCTCCAAGCTCTCCAAGCGCTCCAGGGGCAGCACGCGCGGGGCATCGAGCAGGCGGCGCAGGTCGATCGGCATCTCGGTGATGAAACTATCCGCCAGGGTTAGCACGAAGCCGTCGGTGTTTTCATCGAAGGTAAACCCGTGGACGAGCCCGGTGGGCACGATAATCGCCGCCGCTGGGCCGAAGCCGATGCGCGCGCCGTCGAGTGTGAGGCTTCCGCCGCCGCCGGTAATCAGCAGAATATGGCTCAGCCGATCGTGGCGATGCGGGCGAACGGTCCAATTGTGCAATGCAGCACGTGCCGCCACCGATTCGACGTGAACGAAGCCAATCTCCGGCTCTTCAGGCAATTCGCCATAAAGGGAGAAATGCGGGATTGCGTCGCGGCCCATGTGCCCCTCTGTCGAACCGAAGACCCTTCCGAAAAGTGCAATAATTTTACCGACCCGTCTATGGTCTCCTGCGGGGTGACTCTAGAATAATTCTGAAATTCAGAACGCTACCCAGGGGGAGGGAAATTTCATGACGACCACCGTT